>NZ_JANMZH010000030.1:0-79537 GCF_031383065.1 Microcoleus sp. OTE_8_concoct_300
TAAAATGCCGTGGCGGGAATCTTTCTATAGTAGGAGCTATAGATGATAGTACCGCGAAGGAAATTTTGCATACCCTTCATCGGGCTGCAAAGACGCCTACACCACTGGTGACAGCTTGTGTTGGTGTAGGAGTATGTCACCACCGCGAGGGCCCCCGATCGAGTAAAATCACAGAACTTGCCCGCCGATGACTTAATCTGCTAAAACTAACAAAGTTTGATAATTTCTGAGAAATAACATACATGGTTGCTACATCCGTCAAGATTAAACACGAAGTCAAAGACTTGTCTCTCGCCCCCTTGGGAAAGCAACGCATCGAGTGGGCCGGCCGGGAAATGCCCGTTTTGCGGCAAATTCAAGAACGCTTCGCTAAAGAAAAGCCTTTCGCTGGCATTCGCTTGGCTGCTTGCTGCCACGTAACCACAGAAACAGCTCATTTGGCCATCGCCATCAAACTCGGGGGTGGGGACGCCGTACTGATCGCCAGTAACCCCTTGAGCACTCAAGATGACGTAGCGGCTTGCTTAGTTGAAGACTACGGCATTTCCGTCTTCGCCCTCAAAGGAGAAGACGCCGCTACCTACGAACGTCACGTCTACACAGCCCTAGACCACCGCCCCAATATTATCATCGACGACGGTAGCGACGTGGTAGCGGCCCTGATCCAGCACCGCCCGAACCAAATTTCCGACTTAATCGGAACTACCGAAGAAACTACCACAGGCATCGTGCGCCTGCGGGCAATGTTGAAAGACGGCGTGCTGACTTTCCCCGCAATGAACGTCAACGACGCCGACACTAAGCACTTCTTCGACAACCGCTACGGCACCGGTCAATCTACCCTAGACGGCATTATCCGCGCTACCAATATTTTGTTAGCCGGTAAAAATATTGTGGTTGCAGGTTACGGTTGGTGCGGCAAAGGCACGGCACTACGCGCCCGCGGCATGGGCGCTAACGTAATTGTCACCGAAATCGATCCGATTCGGGCGATCGAAGCAGTGATGGACGGTTTCCGCGTCATGCCGATGGACGAAGCGGCAACAGTCGGAGATATATTCATTACCGTTACGGGCAACAAACACGTCATTCGTGCCGAACATTTCGAGACCATGAAAGACGGCGCAATTGTTTGCAATTCCGGTCACTTCGACATTGAGATTGACCTCAAATCCCTCGGCGAAAAAAGCACCGACGTGAAAACAGTCCGGTCTTTCACTCAAGAATATCACCTCAATAATGGCAAGTCGGTTATTGTGTTGGGCGAAGGTCGTTTGATCAACTTGGCAGCAGCCGAAGGACACCCCAGCGCCGTGATGGATATGAGCTTTGCTAACCAAGCTTTAGCCTGCGAATATCTGGTTACGAACAAAGGCAAACTAGAGCCTGGTATTCACTCAATCCCCGTGGAAGTTGACAAAGAAATTGCCCGTCTCAAATTGGAAGCAATGGGTATTTACATTGATACCTTGACTCCCGAACAAATTGAGTACACAAACTCTTGGACTTCGGGCACCTAATCATCGTTTATCGTTCCCGGGCTCTGCCTGGGAATATTCTCGTTTATCGTTCCCGGGCTCTGCCTGGGAATGAATACCACGAGGCTCTGCCTCCTGTATTCGGAGTCGAGGCAGAGCCTCTATATATGCCTTCCCAGGCAGAGCCTGGAAGCAAAAACGAGAAAAATACCAAGTACATATTACCTATTGAATCAAAATGGTTGAATGGATAACTAACACAATGCAGTCCATGGGCTATCTCGGAATAGGGCTGTTGATGTTTTTAGAAAATCTTTTCCCGCCCATACCATCAGAATTGATTATGCCGCTGGCAGGATTCACGGTATTCAAGGGCGGAATGGAGTTTTCACCGGCGATCGCAGCAGGAGTAATCGGTACAGTTCTGGGGGCACTTCCCTGGTACTATGCCGGTAAATTATTGAGCGAAGAACGCTTGAGGAATTTAGCCGACAAATACGGCAAGTGGATCACTGTATCGGGCGCCGATATTGACAAAGCGAATAGATGGTTTAATAGACACGGCAACAAAGCCGTGTTTTTGTGTCGCCTCGTACCGGGAGTTCGCACCCTGATTTCCCTGCCCGCTGGCATCAACAATATGCCTTTAATTCCTTTTTTACTTTACTCAACAGGCGGCACTCTTTTGTGGGTGAGTTTCCTGACTTTTGCCGGATATAAACTCGGCGAAAATTATCGACTTGTAGAGGAGTATCTGGATCCGGTTTCCAAAATAGTTGTGGTGAGTATTGTCATTTGGTTTATTTTGTGGGTGGTCAAAAAGAATATGCAAAAGGAAAAATATCGCAAATAAATGCAAATTTTGTGAAACTAATCTGCGTTGATTCGCGTTCATCTGCGGCGACAATCACCATTTTGACCCCGCCCAAAAACGAATACAAGTTTCCTACAGGAGTCGTGAGCGGTTCCAAGTTTTAGACCCTAGTTCAAAGTCCCAGATGAATCTGTAAAGTAAATCTCAAATCTCAAATCTCAAATCTCAAATCCACTGACTCGGTTCCAGCATCTTCCCAACATTAGCGCTGAAAGAGAGAGATGCATATTTGATAGAAACTTCTGCTATCTTTGCTACTTTTTTAAAGTTAGTTTTAAATTTACGATCGCCCAAAAGTCACAGTGACGGCCAGCCGATAGCCCAAAAATCAAACTTAAATTTATACAAATATTTAGGATTTGTTGAGGTTTAGGCAGATAATCGTGGCAAAATAGGGAACATTGCTATCCGCCCTGTTAAGATATGTACGAAAAGATTGTAGCCCCGACAACTGGTTCTAAAATTACTTTCAAAGATGGTTCGCCGATCGTCCCCGATGACCCGATTATTCCCTTCATTCGCGGTGACGGTACGGGTGTGGACTTGTGGCCAGCATCCCAGAAAGTCATGGATGCTGCGGTAGAAACAGCTTACGGCGGCAAGCGGAAAATTAACTGGTTTAAGATTTATGTAGGCGACGAAGCTTGCGATGTCTACGGTACTTACCAATATTTGCCGCAGGATTCCTTAGACGCCATCAAAGAATACGGAGTCGCCATCAAAGGGCCCCTGACAACCCCAATCGGGGGCGGCATTCGATCGCTCAACGTAGCTTTGCGACAAATCTTTGACCTTTACGCCTGCGTGCGGCCCTGCAAATATTATGCTGGAACACCATCGCTGCACAAAACACCTGAACTGCTAGACGTAATTATTTACCGGGAAAATACAGAAGATATTTACCTGGGAATTGAATGGCCCAAAGGCAGCGAAATCGCAAAGAAATTGATTGAATTCCTCAATAATGAGTTAATTCCGGCAACACCAGAACACGCCAAAAAACAAATTCGCCTAGATTCTGGAATAGGAATTAAACCAATTAGCAAAAGCGGTTCTCAACGTTTAGTGCGGCGCGCCCTCGCCCACGCTTTGCGGTTGCCGAAAGACAAGCAGCAAGTGACTTTGGTGCACAAAGGCAACATCATGAAATACACCGAAGGAGCTTTCCGAGATTGGGGTTACGAATTAGCAACCACCGAATATCGCCAACAGTGCGTGACTGAAAGAGAGTCTTGGATTCTCGGCAACAAAGAACAAAATCCCGACATTAGCTTAGAAGATAATGCCCGCCAAATAGACCCGGGATACGATGCTTTGACTCCCGAAAAACAAGCGAAAATTCGTCAAGAAGTCGCCGACGTTTTGTTTGCAATTTGGGCCAGTCACGGCAGCGGTCAGTGGAAAGAAAAAATTATGGTCAACGACCGAATTGCTGACAGTATTTTCCAACAAATTCAAACTCGACCTGGCGAATATTCGATTTTGGCGACCATGAATTTGAACGGGGATTATTTGTCGGATGCGGCGGCAGCAATTGTCGGCGGATTGGGCATGGGTCCCGGCGCGAATATTGGTGATGAATGTGCAGTTTTCGAGGCAACTCACGGCACTGCACCGAAACACGCCGGTCTAGATAAAGTCAATCCTGGCTCTTTGATTTTGTCCGGGGTGATGATGTTAGAATACATGGGATGGCAGGAAGCCGCAGATTTGATTAAGAAGGGTTTGGGAGCGGCAATTTCTAACGGTGAAGTTACTTACGATTTGGCGAGGTTGATGGAGCCGCCGGTACCGGAGTTGAAGTGTTCGGAGTTTGCTGAGGCGATTATTAAGCACTTTGCTGATTAGGTTTTAAAGATTTTTTAACCGCAGATGAACGCAGATAAACGCCGATAAGATTGGTAATATCTTTGTCTGTCTGCGGTTTAAAAATTGCTATTTTTGCAGTTCGGGAACAGCCATGCCGCGCTCAACGGCGGGACGCTTCTGCAAGGTTTCTACCCAACGTTTGAGGTGGGGGTGGTTGTCCAGGGTTAATCCTTGAAATTCGTAAATAGCAACCCACGGATAGGTAGCAATGTCGGCAATCGAATAGTCGCCGCAGATGTATTCGTATTTTGCTAGTTGAGTGTCTAATACTCCGTAGAGCCGCAAGGTCTCTTTTTCGTAGCGCCCAATGGCATAGGGAATTTGTTCGGGTGCAAAGCGTTTGAAGTGGTTGAGCTGACCAAACATCGGGCCGACGCTGGCCATTTGAAACATTAGCCACTCCATAACTTGAAAGTATTTTTGTTTGTCGGTGGGCAGAAATCTGCCTGCTTTTTCGGCTAGATAGATCAGGATGGCGCCGGACTCGAAGACGGTGATGCCGTTATCTCGATCGACTATCGCCGGAATTTTGCTGTTGGGGTTGATGGCAATGAATTCTGGGCTAAATTGGTCGTTTTTGGTGATGTCGATGACGTGCACGCTGTAGGGTAAACCTATTTCTTCGAGCATGATCGAGACTTTGCGGCCGTTCGGTGTGGTAAAAGTGTAGAGGTCGATCATAGTTGTGCTGTTAAGTTAAAAGTTGCAATGAAGGAAATAACCGGACATAATATCAGAATTTGGACATAAATTGCGCAGTCTTTGAGCGATCGAGCCATCCTCAGGCAGAAGGTAGAAGGCAGAAGGCACAATTAAAGAAAGGTTTTGCTAACAATTCTATTATAATAAGATTTGGGATGGGTGACGGTTAATTAAGAAAAATGGACATTATTGAAATTCTCAAAGACGATTATCAAAGATTCCCCGAAAATCAGACTTACAACATTTACGCAAAAGATGTTTATTTTGAAGATCCAGTGAATCGATTTACAGGAGTCGATCGCTACCAAAAAATGATCGGGTTTATGGGGACTTTTTTTAAAGAGGTTAAACTCGACTTGCACAACATTTCCCAGTCTGGAGATACTATAGAAACTCGCTGGACTCTGAGCTGGATCGCACCGCTACCTTGGAAACCGAAAATGGCGATCGCCGGTAGGAGCGAACTTAAAGTCAACAGTGATGATTTAATTGTTTCTCACATCGATTACTGGAACTGTTCGCGGTTGGATGTGATCAAACAGCTTGTATTTCCTGTGAAAACTAATGTTTGAGAATTGTTCTTAGGTTTGTTAGCAATAAAAAATGGTGTTTCAAGAGCGAGAGTCCTTTTTTAACCGCAGATGTTAGCAGATAAACACAGATGAACGCTGATGGATTTTTATGTGTCGCAATTGATATCTGAGATAAATAATTTTAACTGATCTTGACATGGCAGCAATTTCGTGAATTAGCGAAAATGTGCTGTGTCCGGCGGCTGCTTGTCGCCAAAATTAATTCCCCCATTAAATTCATCTCTGTTACAGAACGTTACAATAAAGAAGTAAAGAATTTTCAGGCGAGCTAAACAATCAATGCGCTTAATACTAATGACCGGAAAAGGCGGCGTCGGCAAAACCTCCGTAGCCGCTGCGACTGGGCTGCGGTGTGCCGAATTGGGATACAAAACCCTAGTGCTGAGCACAGATCCCGCCCACTCCTTAGCCGACAGCTTCGACATGGAACTCGGGCACGATTCGCGGCTGGTGAAACCGAATTTGTGGGGAGCAGAATTAGATGCTCTCAGGGAATTAGAAGGCAATTGGGGAGCCGTTAAGCGCTACATTACTCAAGTCTTGCGAGCGCAGGGGCTCGAAGGGGTGCAAGCTGAAGAATTAGCCATCTTGCCAGGAATGGATGAAATCTTCGGTTTGGTGCGAATGAAGCGGCATTACGATGAAGGCGAATTTGATGTTTTAATTATCGATTCTGCTCCGACTGGCACAGCATTGAGACTGCTAAGTTTGCCGGAAGTTGGCGGCTGGTACATGAGAAAATTTTACAAGCCGCTGCAAGGCATATCAGCCGCCCTTAGACCTTTAGTTGAACCTATTTTTAGACCAATTGCGGGTTTTTCTTTACCAGACAAAGAGGTGATGGATGCACCTTACGAATTTTACGAACAAATCGAAGCTTTGGAAAAGGTTTTAACTGACAATACTGTGACTTCGGTAAGGTTAGTTACCAATCCAGAAAAAATGGTAATTAAAGAATCTCTGCGCGCTCATGCCTATTTGAGTTTGTACAATGTAGCCACAGATTTAGTAGTAGCTAACCGGATTATTCCCGCAGAAGTAACTGACCCATTTTTCAAACGGTGGAAAGAAAGCCAGGAACAGTACCGTCAGGAAATTCACTCAGATTTCATGCCGCTGCCAGTTAAGGAGGTGCCACTTTATTCTGAAGAAATGTGCGGTTTGGCAGCTTTGGAACGGTTGAAAGAAACGCTTTACAAAGATGAAGACCCAAGTCAAGTTTATTACAAAGAAAATACGATTAAGATCGTGCAGGAAAACAATCAATATAGTCTTGAGCTGTATTTGCCCGGAATTGCTAAGGATCAGATCCAGTTGAGCAAAACGGGAGATGAGTTGAATGTTCGGATTGGGAATCACCGCCGTAATTTGGTGTTGCCCCAAGCTTTAGCGGCGCTGCAACCTTCCGGGGCGAAGATGGAGGAGGATTATTTGAAGATTAAGTTTGCTTAACAAGACTTACCCACTATCAACCTAAAAAACCCGGTTTCTAGGAAAAATCGTGGATGATCCCTTGAGATATTCACGCAGAAACCGGGTTTTTGGCTCACGTGCAGGTATTGAGCTATTCAGCAGACTTACGCCATTCTTGTCCGAGGCGAACGGCTTCGTCAAAAGTAGGATGGTTGCGTCTGCGTTTATGAGACAGTTACTTTTGTAATGGTATCAATTCCGATTGTATGGGAATGATTTAACCGCAGAGGGCGCAGAGGGCGCAGAGTCTCCAGAAGAGAGAGATGAATAATTCCGATGTCAACGGATTTGATATGAGATGCTACTGGCTAGACACAATTAACAGGACTCAGCACGAAGGACTTCGTTTAAAGCCTCATCAATCACTGCATCGCTGACACCTCGACGCTTCAAACTTGCTACTAAGGCTGTTACTGTCTCGCTCTCAAATCGTTCTAAATCAACGCGCAAACCTTGACCGATATAAGCACGAATTAATGGCTGATAACCCGAAAAACCCAATAATGGTGCAACTTTCTTTAGATCTTCCACAACATCTTCGGGCATACGGATCGTCACGCTAGTCATTGGACGGTTTCGATCTAATCGCTGCTTTAATGCTTCAACCTTCATACTCTGCCCTCTCCTGACGAGTTGCTTTACGTGCTGAAATAATCCGAATGACATTTTCTTCACGCTCAATGTGAACCACATACAGTAGATTCCACCGACTATCTAGCCCAATCACAGCATCACGCGCTTCCTCATTGCGACTGGCATCAACGACAACTAGAAATGGGTCAAAGAAGGATTCAGCAGCTTGTTGAAAAGTAACCCCATCATGATTTGTGGGATTGATCCGCGCTTTTGAGTCGTCCCATACGAAGGTAATGCCATTGAGCACGAAGTATACATTCATGCTCCCTAGTATAGGTAAAATGTATTTACAATGTCAATACATTATTCACAAAAAACGATCGTTTTCAAATCTAGACGCAAAGACTTTGCACGTCCGCTGCAACCGAATTGTTAGTCTATATACGCATTTTATGATTCTTGGAAACCAATAAATTTCCGCAAATCCTCCAGAATGCCTGGGATTTTTTCCTTATCTCGCAGTTCCCAATTGCTGACTCGAAACACTTGCCAATTTTCTGTGCTTAGCTTTCTATCCTCCTTTAATCGCTTTGAATAGGATTCTTCGTCTGCGCGCCATATTGATTTCTCCTCTACTCCATAGTGGCTGATATCATCTACTAGAATTGCGTATCTCTTACTATTCCAAAACGCTACAAAATCAACTCGATAAAGTTCATCGGCATGTGTTCCCGCAATAGAACGAAGATTTCTTTTAGGTTGAGAGTGCCATTGAATCCACGCTTGAGGAATTAATACAGGTACATCCTTATTTCCCATGTCAAATCTTTTTGCATATTCTAAAAAAAAATCCTTTTCATATTTAGTTTGATTCATGTCTCTCAGAGCTTTCTTGAATACTCCATTTGTTGAATTATCAAGACCGTAAAATGCCTCTAGCATTCTAAAGCTAAAGTTTGGGTATACCTTTCCTGTCAATAATCCCAGTCCATCCTCTACCGCATATTTTAATGTTTGTCTTCCCCTTTCAGCAGTAATGGAAAAGCCTGGCTTCCTCTTTCCGAAAGGCATTCCAGCAGGAAATTGATATGTAAACAAGTCTTTACCAGAAAATGAGCCTATACAGGTAATTTTATTATCTTCTATCACGAATCCAAGTTCTTCACAAAAAGATGAAAGAAAGCTCTTTGATTCAGGCGATAAGTCGTGCAGTTGTAGAACATATTCAAGCAATTTCAAGAAATTTTTAACTGTGTCTACATTCTGCCAATCACGTGAATTATAGAGTTCATCAACTAATCCACGACGTGTTTCAGTTGAAACGGTACTCTCATGATTTACAGTAAAACCGAAGCGTGAAAAAATACCTTTAATATCCTTGAGAGAGAAGCGCTCTGCACAGAAATCTTTGAACTGAATTTTGAGAGCTTTTAATAAAACATTGGGATTTTCCACCATCTGCAAGTCTGTCTGTTGGGAAATCATAGAAATTTTAACAAGATAAAATTCTCCGACTATTGTAGCATATCTTTGCGAGCGCAACAAGCCTATCTACTCAATTTAATATATCTGAGCATCTTCGCTACGCTTCGCATTTATTTCTGTTCCCTCTTATTTCCCATCCTCTGCGCCCTCTGCGCTCTCTGCGGTTTGTTCAATCTTTCCTGCATTAACCTCAATCTTTTTCTGCTGACGTTCCGAGGCAGCTTTTTGCAGCATTTTCAACCTTTCTGGATCAGCATTCGATCGCCAAAACAACTTATGATCCTTAATTTTAACGCAATTTTCCTCCAAACACTTCATCCATTCCCGATGTTTCTTAACTGCGCCACGATCGAGAATTCCTAACTTTTCTTCTTGGCGGGTGAGTTTCGCAAACTTTTCGTAATGGGGATAACTAGCAGTAACAAAAGCTTCTTTCCTAACTAAGATTGGCGGGTTGTACAAATCAGAATAGTCTTGATAGCTCACAGAAAGGTCGCGCAAATCTATGTGCATAGAAGTGTGAAGGGCTGGATGCGGGTTAGTGTCAAAATCGGGATAAAATAAATAGGAAATTTGAGGTTTGCGAGCGTGAAATTTGATGATTGTAGCGCCGTCAAGCCTGCCAATCGTGCGGTTGGCGCAGCCTTCGTAGAGCCGAAGCAAAGGGTCAAGTTCTTCTAATGCAGAGACGTGCACTGAAAGGGAACCGGGCTGTTTGTAGCCGATCGCACTATCTTCGCAGCAGTCAGCCACAATATCAGGTTTGCTCAGACTGTACAGCATTAAATCTGCCAAAGTGCAAGCTTTTTGATAATTGTCAAACAAACCTTTGATGTCGTTGCGGATTTGAGCGGGGAGTCGGCGGATTGAAGGCCGATCGCCCAAACCGTTGAGAGCGAGATATACCAGCAAATCTTGGCGGCGCTTGTCGGCGATTTTCTCCCAATCATCCGCATCCGTTGCTTGCAAAATCACCCTCCAAGCGCGATTAAAACTGTGAAATTCCCCCTTAATCGCCGATTCTTCCGCTAGTTCGCCTTTAACCGGAAGCCGGCCTCGATCGCTCACAAAAGCCATCAAAGGAGCCAGCATTTCCGCATAATCCTCAAACCGCTTAACTTGCGATCGCACTCTGGGAGTCGATAAGTGCGATCGAAACCGAGAAGCACGAAAACCTTCACCCTCCGCTGCATCCCGAAATACAAAATAAATCCCCAAAGCTACAGGAATTGCATCAACACTCAAAACTTGGTCGATATAAATCTTCAACTCTTCCTGTTCGTAATACTTCTGAAAAGTATTCCGAGAAGTAATCACCCCATCCCCGTAAGCAATTTGACCTTGTTGGCGCGAGTCAATCAAAACCTGAGCCGCTACAACTAATAATTTTTTAGTCAATCCCCAAGCATTCAGCAAAGCTTCTCGGCGTTCCGCCAAAGATTCAATCACATTAATCACATAACCAATATTCACAATATCTGCACAAATTCGCGGAGTATCCGGCTGATAGTATGGATCCCAACCCGAAACAGCATAACCTTCTTCAGAAATATATTTAATATCCCCGCCGTAACCGCAACCGTAATCAAAAAAAGTCGCCCCGTCGATCGCTAAATCCGCTTCTAAAACCAGACGCAAAGGTTTAGAAAGCGAGTGGCGTACCATCGCAGCTTTGTGTCGCTCGATTTTAGGGATTGAAAGCTCGCTCTTCTCCTGTTTCAAACGCTCGACAACAGCATGATCTTGAATTTCCACACCGCAATATCCCAAATATTTGAGCCAACCCTCACGAGTGCCGATAACGCTAGTATTGTCAAGCAGTCCCCACTTTTCCTCGCAGCGAGTGAGTCGAGCAAACTTTTCGTAATTGGGATAATCCGCAGTTACAAAAGTTTCCTTGCGGTGCAAAACCGGGGGATTTTCGCTGTTGCTGTAATCGAAATATTTAACTTCCCCTGTTTCCAGATTAATTTGGATGCTGGTTTGCAAAGCAGGGTGAGCATCTGTATCGAAATCCGGGTAAAAAAGATAAGATATTTTAGGTTGCTGGAGTGAAAATTTAACTAAAGTTGCTTCATCAATATTTTCGATAGTGCGTCTGGCACAATTTTCGTAGATTCCGAGGACTGGGTTGAGTGCTTGCAAAGCCGAAACATGAACGTAAAAAGCCGTAGGTAATTTTTTCCCCACCTTGCTTTCGCGACAGCAGCAAGCCACTTTTGCCACCAGATTGTCAACACAAAAATCCTTGATTTCCTCGGGTGAGTACGGCACAGCATTTACAGAATATTGCTCAGAAATAGCCTCGTTTTCATACAATAAAACTTCCCGAGCAAAACTCATCAAAGGCGTTAGCAGTTTTTCATCATTTTCTAATGAATCGCTATCTAAAATAGTGTTTGTACTGGTATCGTAATTCATAGCTAAATTAATTTTTTTTAATTAACCGCAGAGAACGCAGAGGACACGGAGTGAAGAAACAAACAAAATTTCCCTAGAATTTCTATATGTAGGATGCACGCTCCGTACCGTACCGCTTTATTTCTGAGTTTCTTAGAGAGGGACTTCGTTTTTGTAATGGCGATTTTAATGGCAGACTAATATCGACTACGATCGAGTAAGATATTAACCAAACATTCTAGTTTCCACAAATTCTTGAACCCGCGCTAAATGACTGGACAAACTCACTAATATGTTCTCAACCCTCTCAATCTTGGACAATTCAACCCCTGGTGGTTCAGATTGAAAGCCTCGCGCTTGATGCTCCAATTGTGTGGCCAAATCCGACATCAGAGCAACTCCCACATTAGCAGAAGTTCCCTTGAGACGGTGTGCTTGATATTCCACAGCTTGCCAATCTTTAGCTTCTACGGCTCTTTTGGCAGCAGCCACATCAGCTTGCGCGTCTGCCACAAAAGCTTGCAATAGTCGCTCGGGCAATTTAATATTAACTCGTCCGAGTTGCTCCAATCTGCTCTTGTCGAACAGTCCGTCGCAGTCTCTATGTTCCCAAGTTTGAAGTGTGCTCGCCCTTGGTGTCGGCACAGCCACAACCTGCGCTTTTTCCACAACTTCTGTATAATTTGTTGCTAATTGAGATTTTTTTTCCGAATTAATACTTTTAACTCCATACTTATTTTCACACTGAACATTTCGGGCTTCATACTTTTTCAGGGCCGCCGCCAAAGCATCTAAATCTACAGGTTTGCTGAGATAATCGTCCATCCCCGCAGCCAGACACTTTTCTCGTTCCCCCGGCATAGCATGAGCAGTTAAAGCCATCACAAAAGTATGGCGATCGCTTCCTTCAATTTCCCTCAACTTTTGCGCCGTTTTGTAACCGTCAAGTACCGGCATTTGACAGTCCATCAGCACTAAATCATAGCTTTTTTCTGCCAGCAAATCCAGGGCTTGTTGACCGTTGACCACGCAGTCAGCGTGATAGCCTAAAACTGCCAACTGTTCGACAAGAACTTGCTGATTGATCGGGTGGTCTTCCGCCAGCAAAATTCTCAGGGATGACGGCGAATTGGGAGTAACATATTGAGATTTAACTGCTGGCAATTTGCAACTACTAGCAGCCTCCAATCTCTCAAAATCTCCCGTTCCCTTAACCGGCGCAAGCATTGCCTCAAGCAGGCGGCTAGGCCGCACCGGCTCGATCAAATACCCGCTAAAACCCCGACTGCAAAGCGCTTCCGCCTTCTGCTGTTCCCGCAAAGCAGTCATGGCGATTAACGAGCCAACTGCCGAGGTCGATCGCACTTTTATCGCAAATTCCTCCGCATCCAACTCTGGCAGTTGCAAGTCCACAAGCACCAAATCGCAGCTTTTTTCCCCCTCCCCCGAATGCTGAGAAATTCCGTCCAGGGCCTTGTTCAACCAACTCAAAGCCTCAGCAGCAGTTTCTGCCTCGTCGCAGCGGGCACCCCAACTTTGAGCGAGCGATCGCACTGCTGCCCTCCTCAAAGCGCTTCCAGAGACTACTAACAGCTTCTTTCCCGCAAGTTCGGGATCTTGAGGCTCAACTTGCAACTGTTTTTCCAAAGGTACAGTAAACCAAAAAGTCGAACCGCTGCCTAGCAAACTGCGAACTCCAATCTCGCCTCCCATCATCTCCACTAATTGCTTGCAAATAGCCAAACCCAAACCCGTTCCGCCGTAAAGCCTAGTAAGAGAAGGGTCTACCTGAGAAAAAGATTGGAACAGCTTTGTTTGCCCTTCTGCCGAAATTCCAATGCCAGTATCCCGCACCGAAAAGAGCAATCTTGCTTCTTGTCTACCATCTGCCAGTCGCTTGCCCTGTTTCACAGTTACGTGAACTAGAACTTGACCGCAATCTGTAAATTTTATGGCATTCCCCGTCAAATTCAGCAAAACTTGCTTCAATCGGCCAGAGTCGCCCACCAACTTTCTCGGCACCGAACTGTCCACTAAAATATTCAATTCAATACCTTTTTCCTCTGCCAAATGCGCTATCATTTCTATCACCGACTCAACGCAGCTATCCAAATCAAAATCCGCCTTTTCCAGCCGCATTTCTCCAGCTTCAATCTTAGAGAAATCGAGGATATCATTAATAACGTTCAGCAAATGTTCAGCACTGCGGTAAATAGTCTGAGCGTACTCCTGCTGTTTCGGTTCCAGAGTAGCGCGCACCAGCAATTGAGCCGTTGCCAAAACCCCATTCATCGGAGTGCGAATTTCGTGACTCATGTTCGCCAAGAATTGCGACTTCACCCGGCTGGCTTCTAAGGCAGTTTCCCGCGCTTCCACCAACTCATTAATTTTGTCGGCAACCATCACAATTCCCCCCACTTTTTCGTCGGGATCGTACCAAGGGTGAGCAGCCCACCGCAGGTACAGAACAGATCCGTCTGCTCGTTCCCAGGCATCTTCGCTCACAGAAACTACCTGGCCTTTGAGCACTTCTTGGTACATTACTTTCCAGCGATTCGGCGTATCTGGAAACAATTCGTAATGGCTGAGATTATTGAGGGAGGGCAACTCCAAATTAAATTGACTAACCCATTTTTTAGAGTTAGCCATATAGCGCATTTGTGTATCGAACATCGCCATTGCTACAGGCACGCAAGTAATAATTTGTCTCAGTTGCTGCCGTTCCCTTTCCAGAGCATATTCCGCCTGTTTGCGCTCAGTAATGTCGCTAATCATACCAGCCATCCGCAGCGGTTCTCCATGATAATTCCGCTGAGCTTTTCCCTGAGAAGTGCAGTAGCGGTAAAAACCGGAAGAGTGCAGCAGGCGAAATTCTACATTATAGTCTATTTCTTGTTCCAAGTGAGCGGCGATCGCCCGGACGATGCCCTCCTTGTCCTCGGGGTGCAGGCGGTTGTAGAGAGCTTCCATAGTCCTGCCAAATTGATCTCGCGACAAACCGATAATTTCCAAAAGGCGATCGTTCCAATAAACCTCATTTTTACTTAAATCCCAATCCCAAATTCCGTCGTTCACTCCCTCTAAAACTAACCTGTACCGTTCCTCACTTTCCTTAAGTTTTTGACTAGTATGAAACGCCTGAGATTCGGCGCGGTAAATGCGAATGGCATTGTACATACTGCGGGACAAACTATCTGGAGAAAGCTTGCTTTTAGCGATATAATCAGAAGCTCCAGCCTTCATCAATTCCACAGCAATTTCTTCGTCGCCTTGACCTGTGAGCACAATTAAGGGAACTTTCAGCCCAGCTTCCCGTACATTTTGTACCAAACTCAGTCCGTCTCCGTCCGGCAATCCGTAGTCGAGGAATACGCAGTCAAATTTGCACTCAAATATCTGATTTAATAGCAGCCCCTTTTCTGTCTCCTCAACCTCTCTTAAATGTTGAGATTTATTTTGTTTGGAGAGTTTCGCGATCGCCTGGGTAGAAGTTTTGCTGACCGAGAGTTTGGCCAGGGCATCGGCGCAGTCTTCTGCTTCAGTAACTTCTACCGAAACCCCAGCAGACTTGAGCGAGCGTTTGACCGCCATCCGATCGACAGCATCGTCATCAACAATCAGAATTTTGATAAGTTTGTCCATAACAACAGAATTGTGGATTACTCCGAAAAAGCTGCGGCATACAAAAAATAATTAAAATAAATGCACCGCTGAAAATCACTAAAGCCACCTTGAAACTTTTTCTGTTAAATTTTATCTTAATTTAGGGAATTTCGCTCAGCATCCAGTATCTGTTGAGGGTAGCCATAACTTCCACGAAGTTAGAAAAAGTGACAGGTTTAAGAATATAGCCCGCTACATTCAAATTATAAGCATTTACTTTATCTCTATCTTCATTAGAAGTTGTGAGGACGATCACCGGAATCGACCTCAAACATTCATCGAGTCGCAATTCTTGCAAAAACTCGATCCCGCTCATTCTCGGCATATTCAAGTCCAGCAGAATTAACCGGCGCGCTTGAGGCATTGCAGGCTCGGTTTTTCCTTCTCCACGCAATATAGCCAGAGCTTCTAATCCATTTGCAGCAATGTAGAGGGGGTTGACGATGTTATTTTTTTTGAACGCTCGCCGGACGTTCATCACATCAACCTCATCATCTTCTACCAAGAGGATATGAATTTTTTTGTCTTCCATAAATCAGCCACTTTGCAGATGTTTTTTAAGCGCCAGTCTCCTTCGCGAGGTTTAGTCAGCACCGATCGCGAACCCAGCAGGTTTAATCTCTATTGTCCTTTGTAAAGAATCATTTCTGCCTGGGCCGATGGCGGTATCTACCTGCGGGCGTACTCACCCGTCAGGGGCATAAGCGGGACAGGCGAGAGCCAAAAACTCGCCAATAAGGCCCTCAGAGAGGTACTGTAAAATCTAAAACTCATCTACATTATTAATCGCCATGTCAGCCGATCGCAAACTCTACGAAGGCAAAGCCAAAATCCTCTACTCCACCGAAGACAGCGAAATTTTGCTGACCCACTTCAAAGACGACGCCACAGCCTTTAACGCCCAGAAACGCGGCAGCATCGTCGGCAAAGGCGAAATCAACTGCGCCATATCCGCCCACCTGTTTCGGATACTAGAAGCCAAAGGCATTCCCACCCACTTTATCGACACGCCGGCCCCCAACCAAATGCGAGTCTGTCGCGTCCAAATCTTGCCCTTGGAAGTCGTAGTCAGAAACATTGCCGCCGGCAGTCTTTGCAAGCAAACCGGCCTCGCCCTAGGCACAATAGTCAATCCGCCGCTGGTGGAATTTTATTACAAAAACGACGATTTGGGAGACCCGCTGCTGACCCGCGGCCGACTGCAGTTAATGCAGCTAGCCACCCCCGAACAAGTAGACCAACTAGAAATCGCCGCCCGCGAAATTAACGAAATACTCAAAGAATTTTTCACCGAGTGCGGCATCACCCTAGTAGACTTCAAACTAGAATTTGGTATCGACCAACATCAAAATCTGATCCTCGCCGACGAAATCAGTCCCGACACCTGCCGCCTCTGGGACAACGCAGAAACCGACCCCGACGCCCGTGTTATGGACAAAGACCGATTCCGCCGCGACTTGGGATCGGTGGAAACCGCTTACCAACAAGTTCTCCAACGGGTTCTAGCTCACAAAGTTGAGAGGTTTTAACTTTTGAGGGGGTTTGGGGGAGCGATAAGTCCCACGCTGTAGCCTTTGGGTCAGCGTTGGGATACATGGACACCCTAAGCAAATTTTATCCGGTCAAACAGGCGTAAAATTTGCCAACTCGGTTGACTTTTTATCAGGAATATATATCATCGTAAAAGGAGGTGGAAGCAATGCAACATCAAGCCGTCAAAGTTAGACTGTATCCAACAATTGAACAACAGACGATATGAGCTTCGGCACTTTGGCTGTTCTCGCTGGTGGTGGAATTACGCACTCAATATGTGTATTGAAACCTACAAAACCACGGGTAAAAGCTTGACTCAAATTGCATTGAACAAACTCCTACCAACTCTCAAAAAACAAGAAGAAACACAATGGTTGTCGGAGTGTTACTCTCAGGTTTTGCAATCCACTACGCTCAACCTGGTAACTGCTTACAAAAACTTTTTTGAGTCGAGGGCTAAATACCCTAGATTCAAATCAAAAAAAAATAGGCAGTCAATTCAGTATCCGCAATCAGTCAAACTTGTTGACGACTTTCTCAAGTTTCCCGGTCGTGTCGGCATTGTCAAAGCTTGCGTTACATCGACCGCTTGAGGGAACTATCAAAACCGTAACCGTCAGTGTTACTTCTTCGGGGAAATACTATGCCTCTGTGTTGACAGAACTCGAAGGAGACAAACCAGTTGTTCACACCGATGGAAAAGTTGCAGGAATTGACTTGGGATTGAAAGATTTTGCGATTGTCAATGATGGTATCAAGACATCCAAATACCCTAATCCTAAGCATTTAGCAAAACACGAGCGCAACCTCAAACGAAAACAGCAAAAACTAGCCAGAAAGGAGAAAGGAAGCAAGTCGAGAGATAAAGCCAGGAAACTGGTGGCTAGGGTTCACGAACGAATTAGCAATGTCCGTCAAGACTACTTGCATAAGCTATCTAGAAGGCTTGTTGACGATAACCAAGTCATCGTAGTCGAAAACCTTCACGTTAAGGGCATGGTTCGTAATCACAAACTAGCTCAAGCAATGGATGATGTAGGTTGGGGAATATTTGTCAATTTCTTGCATTACAAGCTAGATCGCGAAGGCAAAGTGTTGGTAGAGATTGACCGATGGTTCCCTAGCTCGAAACTCTGCTCAAATTGCCACTATCAGGTGAAGGAAATGCCATTAGATGTTAGGACATGGACTTGTCCTAGTTGTGGTACTCATCACGATAGGGATGGAAACGCCTCAATAAATATCAGAGCAGAAGGAATCAGAATGCTATGGGTCTTGGAAGGACTTCTGCTGATGGAGGGGAGGTGAGTCCGAAACTGGGACGTAAGTCTAAGTTAACGCAATCCCCGTTGAAGTCAGAAGCTCACGCTGTACCTTTATGTCAGCGCTGGGTAGTTCACGTCCGGTCGCTGAACTAAGAATCCTCACGCCTTGGGGCCCAGGAGTGTCATAATTGCACAGTTTGTTGCCATTATTCCTAGTCAGCAATCAGCAGTCCACAGTCATCCGTTAGTGGGAGATAGCTAATTCACCCGACTTAATGACTAATGACTGATGACTGATGACTGATGGCTAATGTGCTGTGTGGATTGCCTAAAAAAGTTAACAAAAATGCGCTTATCTGCTGTATTGGTGGCAGTTTTTACTGCCTCAGCAACATTCGGGTTATCAAATTCTGCTTCCGGCGAAACATCCTACTCTGAATCAGCAGAGGAAACTTTCGCCGCCGTTACCCCCGCCCCGTCGATCGAATTACCCGATCGCCCCATTCCAGAATTAACCCAAAATCCTCCTCAAAACCGCAAAGCCGGTAAAACCAGCAAAGGGGAAGCCCTAAAAATAGCGGAGGCCCCTGCCAGAGGAGATGGAGAAAACGACCGCAAACCCCCCAACCGATTCACAGACACGCCCTCCCCGGTTTCGCCTTCCTTGCTTCAACCCAAACCCGAGCTAGCATCCAACCCCTCCCCTGCCTCTAGCAGCCAAAACGCCCTGCCAGAGGCGCAACTGGGCAGCCCGCTCCCCCCCGAGGAATCGGCTGAAATGCCCGCCTGGATCGCAGCAGAGCTAGGGAAACCAGATGAATCCGGGGCGATCGCTCAAAACGCCCAAGTTACCCCCAGACCGGCCCCGACGGCACCGCCGGCTAACACCGTGCCCCCATTGCCCCCTGGCCGAGCACCGCAGCCGGGACCAACCCCCGCACCCGCCGGGTCTGCCGAACCGCAAGTGCTAGTTGCAGAAGTTACCGTTACCGGGGCGACGGGAGACTTGGAACGCGAGATTTACCGAGTCATCACCACCCAACCGGGACGCACGACCAACCGCAGCCAACTGCAACAAGACATCAACGCCATTTTTGCCACGGGCTTTTTCAGAAACGTGCGGGCAGTACCGGAAGACACCCCGTTGGGCGTCCGGGTGACTTTTATTGTGCAGCCAAATCCGGTGCTGCGGGGAGTGACAATCACCGGCCAGCAAGTGCTGCCCCAAAGCGTAATTGACGAAAGCTTCCGCGATCAGTACGGCCAAATTCTTAACCTCCGCCGCTTTGAGGAGGGAGTGAAAAAAATTAATGCGTGGTATCAAGAGAACGGCTATGTTTTGGGCCAAATCACTGATGCCCCGCAAGTAGCAGACGACGGCACAGTCACTCTGGTAGTGGCAGAAGGCCAGATCGAATCCGTTGATGTCCGCTTCCTGAACAAGGAGGGAGAGGCAACAGATGCCACGGGTCAGCCCATCGGAGGCAACACCCGTCGCTTTGTCGTCACCCGCGAAGTAGAACTCAAGCCCGGAGACATCTTTAACCGCACCAAGGCGGAAAGAGATTTGAGACGGGTGTTTGGTTTGGGAATTTTTGAAGACGTGCGGCTTGCCTTGGAACCGGGAACGACTGACCCCCGCAAGGCAAGGGTAATTGTCAATGTCATCGAGAAAAATACTGGTTCTCTGGCTGCTGGTGCGGGTTTGAGTTCCGCGACGGGTTTGTTCGGTACGGTGAGTTACCAGCAGCAAAACTTGGGCGGTAGGAACCAGAAATTGGGGGCTGAAGTACAAATCGGCGAACGCCAAACGCTGTTTGACCTGAGTTTTACTGACCCCTGGATTGCGGGCGATCCTTACCGCACTTCTTTCACCGCTAATGTTTTTAGAAGACGATCGATCAGCGTGATTTTTGACGGTGGCGAACGGGAAGTCAGATTGCCCAACGAGGATCGACCCCGCATCGTCCGCACCGGTGCCGGTATCAATTTCACCCGTCCCCTATCGCCCAATCCTTTTGCCGATTCTGAGTGGACTGCTTCAGTCGGCTTGCAGTACCAGCGAGTCTCAATTACCGATCGCAAAGGCCGTCGCGAATCCAAGGACGAACTCGGCAACCTGTTAAGTTTTAGCGATTCGGGCTCCGACGACTTGACAACACTGCAAGCAGGTGTTGTGCGCGATCGGCGCAACGACCCCCTCCGCCCCACTAGCGGTTCCCTGCTCAGGTTTGGCATGGAACAATCGATTCCTGTCGGTTCCGGCAGCATCCTGTTAAACCGCCTGCGGGCCAGCTACAGCTTTTACCTACCAGTCAAGTACACTAACTTTAGCCCCGGCCCTCAAACCCTGGCATTCAGTTTTAGAGGCGGCACCGTATTCGGAGATTTGCCTCCCTACGAAGCCTTTGCCTTGGGCGGCGCCAACTCGGTGCGCGGATACGACGAAGGCGACATGGGAGCCGGCCGCAGCTTCCTAGAAGCCAGCGTTGAGTACCGTTTCCCGATTATTTCGTTTCTCGGCGGAGCGCTATTTTTGGATGCTGGCACCGACTTGGGCACGGGCGAAGATGTCCCGGGCGACCCTGCCGGTATCCGCGGAAAGCCGGGTAGCGGTTACGGTTACGGCCTCGGCGTGCGGATTCAATCTCCTTTAGGGCCGATCCGCATCGATTACGGTATCAACGACACCGGGGACAATCAAATTCACTTTGGGATTGGTGAGCGATTCTAATTGGGAATTGGGCATTGGGAATTGGGCATTGGGCATTGGACATGGGAAATTGGGCATTGGACACTCGTACTGAGCGTAGTCGAAGTATTGGGCATTGGACATTTAGAATTGGTAATTGGTAGTAATTAACTAATAACTAATAACCAATAACCAATAACCAATTACCGATGCCCAATAACCAATTACCAATTACCAATTACCGATACCCAATTCCCCATGCCCCATGCCCAATTCCCAATTCCCAATAACTAATGACTCAACATACCTTAAAATCTGAATTTGAACTGTCGGGAATCGGTTTGCACAGCGGCGAACAAACTCGCGTCCGAGTTTTGCCGGCGTCGGTTGGGGAAGGCCGCTATTTTGTCAGAATAGACTTGCCCGGTGCTCCGATAATTCCTGCAAAAATTGAGGCAGTTTGTCAGACTGCACTTTCCACTGAACTCGCAGGTATCGATGCTCAAATTCGCACTGTAGAGCATCTATTAGCCGCTTTGGCGGGGATGGGAGCGGATAATGCTCGAATTGAGGTTGATGGGCCGGAAGTGCCGCTACTGGACGGTTCGGCTCAGGTTTGGGTAGAGGCGATCGCCCATACCGGCTTAGTTCCTCAAGAATCCAAGCAAGACCCCACTCCCTCCGGCCTCCTAGAACAGCCTATTTGGGTGCGTCACGGGGATGCTTTTGCAGCAGCTTTACCGTCAGCGGAAACTCGGTTTAGTTACGGAATTGATTTTGAGGAACAGGCGATCGGCAATCAATGGTACAGTTGGTCGCCAGAGGCAGAAAGTTTTGCGACGGCGATCGCCCCAGCCCGCACTTTTGGACTTGCTCGTCAAGTTGACCAATTGCGACAAGCAGGTTTGATCAAAGGTGGTACCCTAGAAAACGCCCTAGTTTGCGATCGCTCCGGCTGGCTCAACCCGCCCTTGAGATTTGCCAACGAACCTGTGCGCCATAAAATCTTAGACTTAGTAGGCGACCTCAGTCTGCTAGGAACTTGGCCAAAAGCTCACTACTTGGCTTACAAAGCCAGTCACAACCTGCACGTCCAACTTGCCTTAGCCGTAAACTCCCAAGCGGGCGGGCCGTGAAGGAGACAAGTTAGAAACAAAGGTTCGAGCCCGCGTCCCTGTTACAATTTACAACCCAAGACGCGATCCATCGCGTTTCTACCACACTCAAAAGTCTTCAAGTAATGTCCACGCTGACTGAAGTTAACACCCTCAATACTGCTAATTCTGAATCCGTTCCCACCGAAAACGGTGAGGATTCTCCAGCGGTTAAATCTACTTTTACTCTCGAAGAAATTCAGAAATTATTGCCTCATCGCTATCCTTTTGCACTGGTTGACAAGATTGTTAATTATGTGCAGTCCGAGAAGGCTGTAGGAATTAAAAATGTGACTTTCAACGAACCACATTTTCAGGGGCATTTTCCCGGAAGGCCGATTATGCCTGGTGTATTAATTGTCGAAGCGATGGCTCAAGTTGGCGGTATTGTTCTCGCTCAGTTGCCCGACATTGAGCAAGGATTGTGGATGTTTACGGGAATTGATAAAGTCAAGTTCCGTCGTCAGGTTGTACCGGGCGATCAGTTGCTGATGACTGTAGAATTGCTGTGGGTAAAACGCCGTCGCTTTGCAAAAATGCAGGCTCTGGCTGAAGTAGACGGACAAAAAGTGTGTGAAGGAGAATTGACGTTTTCGATGGTAGATTAAATTGGGGAATTGGTGAGGGCTTGCGGGTAGTTTTGAGTTGTGAGTTTTGAATTTAAATTAAAACCGCGAACCGTGTCTCGGAATGAAGCAATCTTAAAATTTAAAAACATCCTTCTTCACCCTTGACTTCTTCCTTCCGTCTTCCGTCAACATCCATCAGTTAAATCCGTTAAATCGGTTCAATCCCTTACACTGCGCGTTGCCGAACTTCCTTCCCACTTACAAGCAAAAAAACAGACAAATGCTTACTTTGATTCACCCAACTGCTGTGATTCATCCCGGTGCTGAACTTCACCCGACTGTAGAAGTGGGAGCTTATGCTGTAATTGGGGAAAGAGTGAAAATCGGGCCGGAAACTAAGATTGGCGCTCATGCAATTATCGACGGGCTAACAGAAATAGGCGCTCGAAATCAAATTTTCCCCGGTGCGGCGATTGGTTTGGAACCTCAAGATTTGAAATACGAAGGTTCTCTGACTAGGGTGAAAATTGGCGACAGCAATCTGATTCGGGAATATGTGACAATTAACCGCGCTACTGGACCGGGGGAAAGCACGACAATTGGCAATCATAATCTATTGATGGCTTATGTTCATGTGGGACACAATTGCGCGATCGCCGATCGAGTAATTATCGCCAATGCTGTAGCCTTAGCCGGACACGTTAAAATCGAGTCTCAAGCCCGATTGAGCGGTGTTTTGGGCGTTCACCAGTTTGTCCACATCGGCCGCTTGTCTATGGTGGGTGGCTTGAGCAGGATCGATCGAGACGTACCTCCTTATATGCTAGTCGAGGGGAATCCTTCGAGAGTGCGAGCAATCAACAAAGTAGGTCTCGAACGCGCCGGTTTTACCCCAGAAGATTTGCTAGTTTTGAAGAAAACTTTTCGTATTCTATACCGTTCTGGCTACACTCTCAATCAAGCTTTGGAACACTTGGATTTGTTGCAGGAAAACCCCCATTTGCAGCACCTGCGGAGATTTATGCAGCAGTCTATAACCAAAGGGCGGCGCGGTTTGATTCCTGGCAAAAAGTGAATGAGGCTTATATTAATTCTTTCGGATCCGAATAATTAGTATTATTGAACCGCGAAGACGCGAAGGACACGAAGGAAGAAGTAGAAGAAGTAGAAGAAGAAGGAAGCTGTAGTGTGCGTCAGTCACCACCTAGAGGTAACTCAAAGAGTTTTTAGTCTGACGCACCTTACCGATGATATTGAGGAGTTTATGAAGATTTTTATCAGCACTGGTGAGGTTTCGGGCGATTTGCAAGGAGCTTTGTTAGTTGCAGCCTTAAAACGTCACGCTGTCGCCGCTGGTTTGGAGTTAGAAATAACCGGATTGGGCGGCCATCGTATGGCGGAAGCTGGTGCTACTATTTTAGGCGATACTGTGGGCATTGGTTCTATGGGCATTATAGAATCAGTACCCTATATTTGGCCAACGATCAAAGTTCAGGAAAAAGCTAAGAAATATCTCAAAAACTTCCCCCCCGATGCGGTTGTATTGATTGATTATTTGACTCCAAATCTCGGTATTGGCAGCTACATCCGCCGCTGTTTGCCGGATTTGCCTGTGGTTTGGTACATCGCACCTCAAGAATGGGTTTGGTCGATTTCTCCTCGCAATACTGATCTGATTGTCAATATTTGCGACAAACTTTTGGCAATTTTTCCGGAAGAAGCTTGTTATTTTCGGGAAAAAGGAGCCGAAGTGAGTTGGGTTGGTCATCCTTTGGTGGATAGAATGCAATCTGCGCCCAGCCGGGAAGTTGCCCGCAAAACTTTGGGAATTGTGCCGGAACAGGTGTCTATCGCCCTAATTCCCGCTTCCAGACACCAAGAACTAAAGTACCTGATGCCGGTCATATTTGAGGCCGCTCAAATTATTCAAGCTAAATTGCCGGAAGTTCATTTTTGGATTCCGCTTGCTAATAAAGCTTTCCGCAGCAAAATCGCACAGGCGATCGAGAATTACGGTTTGCGGGCTACTTTGTTAGAAAATCAAACTCTGGAAATCTTGGCTGCTGCCGATCTGGCCCTCACTAAATCTGGTACTGTTAATCTGGAGCTAGCTTTGCTCGACGTTCCGCAAGTTGTGGCCTACCGTGTCAGTCTGATTACGGCGATTATTGCTCGCCACGTGCTGAAATTTTCGATTCCTTTTATGTCTCCGCCCAATTTGGTGCAAATGAAGCCGATCGTCCCTGAGTTGCTGCAAGACGACGCTACTGCGGAAAATATAGTGAACCATGCACTGGAATTGCTGCAAAATGCCGATCGACGCCAGCAAACTTTGGCAGGTTATCGGGAAATGCGCGAAAGTCTCGGAGATGTGGGGGTGTGCGATCGCGCGGCTGCGGAAATAATGAAAAATGTTAAATTAAATAGAGCAAATTAAAGCAACTTTGTTATTGAAATGTTATGCCAAGCAATCGGAAAAAGCGACCGATCGCTGTTGATTTATTTGCCGGCGCGGGCGGCATGACACTGGGCTTTGAACAAGCAGGTTTTGACGTACTTGCCTCAGTCGAAATTGACCCAGTCCACTGCGCCACACACCACTTTAATTTCCCGATGTGTTCTATTTTGTGCCAAGATGTCGCAGAGCTTCGGGGCTCGGAAATTCGGAAAAAATCGGCGATCGGGGGGCGCGAGATAGACGTAGTAATCAGCGGTTCGCCCTGTCAAGGATTCTCGATGATGGGCAAGCGCGATGTGGACGACCCGCGAAATTCTCTAATTTTTCACTTTCAGCGCTTAGTTTTAGAGCTAAAACCCAAGTTTTTTGTAATGGAAAATGTGCCGGGAATTGCCTCAGGAGAACACAAAGAACTCCTGAATATTTTAATTAGCTCTTTTCTGGAAGCAGGCTATAAAGTAGAAGAAAACTATCAAGTTCTCAACGCCGTTAACTATGGAGTGCCGCAAGCTCGCAAACGATTGTTTCTGATTGGGTGCAAAAAAGATTTTGAGCTGCCAAAATACCCTCAGCCAACTACTATACTGCTGAAAAATAAAGTTGCTAAACGCTATAAAAAAGTTAATTTACCTGCTGTCCCGACAGTTTGGGATGCGATTGGAGATTTGCCGGAAGTGGAAAACTACAGCGAGTTGCTGCACCGAGATTGGGTAATCGCGGAGTACGGAAAGTGCAGCACTTATGCGAGTATAATGCGCGGAATCGATGGTTTGGATGATGATTATTCCTACGATCGCGAGTACGATCGACAAATCCTCTCTTGTAGTTTGCGAACTAAACATTCTCAGGAATGTATGGAAAGGTTTCAGGCTGCCAAACATGGCGAAAAAGAGCCGATCAGCCGTTTTTACAAGCTGCATCCCGAGGGAGTTTGCAACACTCTCAGGGCCGGAACCGACAGGGCGAGGGGGGCTTATACTTCGCCGAGGCCGATTCACCCGATCGCCCCTCGGTGCATTACAGTCAGAGAAGCTGCGCGGCTGCATTCCTATCCTGACTGGTTTAGATTTCACGTCACAAAATGGCACGGTTTTCGCCAAGTCGGAAATTCTGTACCACCGCGATTGGCGAAAGTTGTAGCAGCACAGATTATCAGCGCTTTGGGCGTGAAAGCAATTAAGCCGAGTCTCAAGCTGACATGGGGAGATGATTCGTTGCTTAAATTGAATTGGTCGGAAGCAGAACAATATTATCTAAAAAGTTAAGAATTAGATTTAATTATGTGTAATTGGGAATTTGTAAATAAGTAGTAATTTTTGCCTTTCATCTCCTTATAAACAGCGGGTTATATCAAATCCGGTTGCATCGGAATTATTCATCTCTGTATTCTCTCCCTCTGCGTTCTCTGCGCCCTCTGTGGTTAAATCATTCCGATGCAACCGGAAACGATATTATATCAACTCCGCTAGCATCAGAATTGTAAAATCGAATCAACAGTCAATACTCAACTACCCCGTCAGTTTTTCGACTGACCGTTAACAGTCAAAGTCAACAGTCAACTATAATTCCGGTGCAACCGGAATTGATATTACATCAAATCGGATCGCTACTGATACAGGACTACCCCGAAGTAAGCGCGGGCCGCCGTTCCTATATCATTTGGGACGGGTCTACGATGGCACGAGATGTCCCCGGTAGTTAAACAAACCGGGAAGGTATTCTGGCGCGCTGTGCAGTTTTTTCAATGTGAGAGTGGGAACTACTTCGACTACGCGCCTGCTATCGGTGGCCTAGCGATCGTCCTATACATCAAATAGCAACATCAACATCTAGATACCATTAAAAATTTTAGATTGTGAAAGTCTTCCGGCAAAACATTTTGATAAATTTCGCTGAGTTTTGCAACAATTACCAGTCTTGGGGAATTCTAGAGCTATCTTGGAAAAAGTGTATTTTCAGGAGACTCAAATACTATGGGTTGGTTTAAAAGACTGTTCGGACTCGAAAAGCCTCAAGAGCAGGCTCAACCGATGGCACAAGTAGTACAGGAAGCAGCCCAAGCGAATTCCATCGATCCTGCTAAAGTCGGCCCCGAGGGAGTTTTTGACGAAAGCGGCTTGGCGAAGCGGGTTGCTTTAGCTTTTGACGGCGATCCAGAAGTTGCGGATATCGATACTGTTTGGGTTGCTCAGCTCAGCAGTACGGTTGTTCTCAAAGGTCAAGTTGCGAGTCAGGAAATTCTCGACAAGTTGGTGGCGATCGCCTCTGCGGAAGAAGGCGCAACAAACGTGCAAACCGATCAGGTGACAGTCGGGTAGTTCTTCGGAACCGAAGCAGTTTCGCTCCGGGTGTGGCTCGAATTAGTCAAAAGCTCGATTAAACCCGCTGCGGCGGGTTTTTTCCTGCCCTCTCCCCCTCAAAATATTAAATTTTTGTAAACTTAACGGATTCATCTGAAAAAACAGTATAATTGAATACAGAAACTAAAAAAGTTTTAGCGAAGAAAACCCAAGCTGACCTGACTGCCCTTTTTATCTCCATACATATAAGGATCAAAAAATATGAAACTCACTTATCGCGGCGCAAACTACGAGTACGACATTCCGACTGTCGATATGATCGAAGGCGAAGTCGCGGGCAAATATCGGGGCCAAAACTGGAACTATCGCTATCCGAGACACATTCCCGTCCCCCAAAAATCCGGCGGCCCAAACTATACCAAAAAGCAAGATTCTCAAGCTGGCGATGGGAATCTCGCAGCAGCTAGCGCCCCAGCGACGGTTAAATCTTACCCAACAGTTGTGGATGTGGCGCAAGTCCACCGGGCGAATATTTGCAATATTCTCGATCGTAGAAAGGAAGCAGCCAAGGCCAAGGGCGATGAAAGACTGCTGCGCTTGCTAGAAATTGAGTCGAGACAGATGGTCTGTTAGAGAAAAGCATCAGAAAACAAAGCGTTTGTCAAGAGGGGGAAATCAACAGCGGCTTGATTTCCCCCCTCTTCCCATAAAGCAATTTTCAGCTAAGTGAAATACAAATAAACCAGTTTCTGTCAACCCTTGACACAAACCACCTGCTTCAAAGTCGCCACAACTTCCACCAAATCCGACTGCTGACTCATCACCTCATCAATCGGCTTATAAGCCCCCGGAATTTCATCTAAAAATTGCTCATCTTTCCGGCACTCAACCCCCTCAGTCTGCCGCACCAAATCATCGAGAGTGAATACATTCTTCGCTTGAGTGCGAGACATCAAGCGCCCCGCACCGTGAGAACAGGAACAGTAACTTTCAACATTACCTTTACCCTTAACAATGAAAGACTTCGCCCCCATCGAACCCGGAATAATCCCGTAATCCTCAACATCCGCGCGCACGGCACCCTTGCGAGTAACATACACATCTTCCCCAAAATGCACCTCTTTTTCCGCGTAATTGTGGTGGCAATTCACCTCTAATAACGGCTTAACAGATTTGCCTCCCGCGACGTGCTTTTCCACAATTCGCTTAAACCGATTCATCATTACATCGCGATTAAAACGAGCATAATCTTGCGCCCACTGCAAATCGTGCCAGTAAGCCGCAAACTCCCGCGTACCCGCTACAAAATAAGCCAAATCTTTGTCAGCCAGATTAATTTCTGCCAGTTTAGCTAAATCTTTAGCAGTCTCGATGTGCTGCTGTGCGAGCAAATTTCCAATGCCGCGAGAACCGGAATGCAGCATCAGCCAAACAAAGTTTTCAGTATCAACGCAAACCTCAATAAAATGATTGCCGCCGCCGAGGGAACCCATTTGTTTTAAGGCTTTATTGTTTTGATGCTGCACACCTTGATGAAGTTCCTTAAATTCACCCCATTTTTGCCAGTTAGTGACAGTTTTTTCTACTTCTTTGTTTTCGGCAAATCCCACAGGAATCGCCGCTTCGATATCGAGTCGAATTTGTTTGAGTTTGCCTTCTAATTTGTTGGCGGTGAAAGGCATTTTCACAGCCATCATACCGCAGTTATGGACAAATACTCCCGCAGTTAACGCAAAGTTGCCGTATTCTGGAACTGTTAGGCAATAGACATCTTCCTTTTCAACTAAAGGAATAATATCAACTACTTTGTGGTTGTAGCCGTGCTGATTTTTCCGATGATTGTGAAGTCCGATAGGAGTTTTAATTTTATCTCCACAAGTCTCACAAGGGTATAGCCGATTAGCAATTTCTTTACTCTTTGCTTTACCATTTTCACTCTGATTGTAATTAATTAGATACTGCTTTCCTCGTTCGCCATTCCCTGCAACTGACTCTCTGAAGTGTTGGGGATTGTTCTCCATATACTTAAGGAGATTTTTCGTTCCGCGTTCTGCATAATATCTGTGTCCGTCTGAGGTTTGAGCTTTATCAGCTAGGGCTTGCTTTCTTTTCAGTTCAAATTCCAGGGATTGCCAATAGGTGTTTCTATCAACCAATGAGCGGTGATAGGCCGAGTGATCATTATTACCCATGAATTCTAAATTTTCGGGTCTATTATCTGCGGTATCAAAGTTTTTGTGATGAATCACAGTTCTCTGATTGTGGAAAGATGGTATGTCTCCTAACAAACCACAACGAGCAATCATCCAATGAGCTTTCTGCCATCTACCTGAATAGTTTTGCTGTACTAAGGTATACCCATCCTTATCTACTTTGGAATAAAAGGGCATCAATGACGTTCCAGTTGTCAAGTCCCGCGCTTCTCGGTATTCACCATTCCGCAACATGAATTGATGATCGGGAGTGCATTTGATTTCTTCTCCATTATCCAGTACCACTTTAACCAGTTCGGCATTGTTTCTAGTTAATTTGGCTGTAGCCTTAGCAGCAACAATTCGGCCTGTTTCTGTACAGGAGTAGATAAAAAATTCTTTTTGACTCCTAGCCAGTTCCCCGATCGCATAAGATTTGCCATCAACTAGAGGAATTTGTGTATCATCAGTAAAGCAGCCAATATCCACGCCCACAGCAGCCGGAATAATCGCTTCTTTTGTGGCAATTACTGAACCGACTAAAGCACCTTTGCCTAAATGTACATCCGGCATTAGTGCGACGTGTTTAAATACAAAGGGCAAAGATGCTACGTTTGCCGTCATCTTGGTTTCTTTTTCGCCCAGGGCGTGATTTGCCCAAGATAATACTGGTTTCGGGGCTGATATGTCTAATTTTTCGTAGGGCATTTTTGTTTAAGTTTGTTTTGCCAGGTTATTATGTAGTATTATTGTAGCATAAGAAGTTTTTGGATGTCAAACACACCTTATATCAATTCCGGTTGCACCGGAATTATTGTTGACTGTTGACTGTTGACTGTTGACTGTTGACTGTTAACTGTCAGTCGAAAAACTGACGGGGTAGTTGAGTATTGACTGTTGATTCGATTTTACGCCCGACGATGCTAGCGGAGTTGATATTATTGACTAATTCTAGGCGTCTCAACTGAACATCAAGTACAGTACCGGTATTATTTGTGAGTTCCGCAGTCCGACAGTCCCGCAGGGGTTGAAAACCCCTGTCTTATAGCAAAAGTCCTCTCAAAGAGGACTAAAATCGATCGCACTTTCCCTTGTTTTGTGGAACAGGCATCCTGCCTGTTCTGGCTCATATTTTCTACAGTCGGTTAAAACTAAAATCTTGCATCATTTTCAGTCAGCCTTTTATGGGCGGGCAGGATGCCCACCCCACAAGAAAACTCATTCTTTGTGGAACAGGCATCCTGCCTGTTCGGCAGGATGCCCACCCCACAAGAAAACTCATTCTTTGTGGAACAGGCATCTTGCCTGTTCTTAAAAATGGTGTAAAATCTCAGGATTTTACAAATTCGGAGTCTTTCTCGCCGCCTTCTGCACGGGAATAGCAACTGTCTGCGGCTTCTTCTTCTCTGCAAACATCCCAAAGAAGTCGTGCAGCAAAATATAGAAACAGGGAATAATAAACAGCGTCAGCAAAGTTGCCAGCGACAAACCGGAAAACACCACCACACCCAAAGGTTGCAGAAACTCCGAACCCTCTCCAATTCCCAAAGCTAGGGGAAACAAACCCAAAACTGTAGTAATAGTTGTCATCAAAATCGGCCGCAAGCGCTGAGGTGCCGCCCTGAGAATTGCTGTTGTGCGATCGACCTTTTCGTCTTCGAGAATTTGGTTCGCCAACTCGAGCATAATGATGCCGTTATTCACCACAATTCCCACTAGCAAAATTGCACCGATCATCACCGTCGCACCGATCGCAGTTTTGGTCACATAAAGCCCGAATACTCCCGCCGCCAACGCCAGCGGCACTGTCAGCAAAATCACCAGCGGGTCAACCAGGGAATTGTACTGCACCGCCATCGCTACAAACACTAAAAAAGTCGCCAATCCGCCCAAAAGTTTTAGAGAAGTTTGCAATTGCTGATTAGTTTCAGCAGCCGAACTCGGCACAATGCTTACTCCTCGCGGCAACTTCATTTCTGCTAAAACTGCATCGACTTGCTGGACAGCATCGCCGAGACTTGCACCCTTATTCAAGTTTCCTACAACTAAGAAAACTTGCCGCTGGTTGAGACGCTGAATTTCTCCCGGTGCTTTGCCGATCGTAATATTTGCCACATCGCTTAAACGGATGATACTATTATTGCCGCCAGATAAGGGAATTTGTCCGAGTTGGGAAGTATTTTTTACAGAAGTGCGATCGAACTGCACCCGCACATCTACCAAGCGGTTTCCCCGCTGCAATTGAGTCGGAACAGCACCTTCAATTGCTGTCTGAATTGTCTCCCCAATGTCTTGGGCCGTCAGCCCGTACACAGAGGCCTTTTCCCAGTCTGGACGAATTTGCACTTCTGACTGCGGCGCGTCTCCGTCCGGGCGAAACCGAGCTAACTTTACCTTCTCATCTAATTCTTTTAATATCTGACGACCTGCTTGCTGCAATACTTCTTCAGTTGGCCCCTGAACCACCACATCAATTTCGCCGCCCCGCACTGGGGAATTAGTTAAAACTAAACCCCTAATCGATTCGGGAACTAGCCGGAGGCGAGTTCCTTTAGGAAGGTCAATTTTCTTTAACTCCTCAGTCATTCTTTCCGTAAAAGCGATGGTATTCGTACCTGGTTTTAGCGTAATTGTGCTGCTTCCTCTGAGCAAATTTTCAATTGTATTGTTGCCGAAAAGCAGCCCTCCCGCTGTCGTTAAAGTGTACGCTGTTTCTGGCTGTGCGAGCAGAAGTTTATCGGCGGCGGCAACCACTTTTTGATTTGTTTCCAAGTTAGTACCCGGAGGAAACAAAGCAAATAATCGGGCTTGACTTGTATTAACTCTCGGCAAAATTTCTTGGGGGATTTGACCTGCCATTACCCAAGTGCCGCCGCCTAAAATCACAAAAGCGAGTGCAATGATAATTAACCGCAAACCCAGAACTTTTGACAGCATTGAACCGTAGGCACGCGTACCGTTTTCAAAGCCGCGGTTAAAATGTTTTATCGGCCCGAACTTATTGATACCGCTGGAATAAGACATTCCCATCAAGCGAGAAGTCAGCATCGGCACTACAGTTAAAGCTACTAGCAGAGACGCTGCTACTGCAAAGCTAATTGTCAAAATTAATTCGTTAAATAGCAGCGAAAAGAAGCCGCCAATCAGCAAAAATGGCAGCACTGATACTAAGTTGGCGGCTGTTGAGGCAACCATTGCTGATTCTACTTCTTCACTCCGCAATACAGACTCTTCTATTGTGCGTTCTTTTCGATCTTTGATTCTGCCTTTTTTCAGATGAGGGTTGCTGTCTAGACCGACTACAATATTTTCTAAAATAACTACGCTGGTGTCGATCGCCTGACCGATTCCTAACGCTAAACCGCCTAAACTAAACAAGTTCAGCGACAAGCCGAACAGCCGCATTAAAATAATGGCTGCTAGAGTACACAGGGGAATAGTCAGAGAGATAATCAGGGTTTGTCTCAGGGAACCTAAAAAGAACAAAACTGCGATCGCGGCGAGGACTGCGCCGGAAATTCCCGAATTAGTCACATCGGCTAAGGAATTGCGGATAAATCGGGATTCGTCTAAGGTCGTAACTACGGTCATGTCTGCCGAAATTAAGCCTGACTCCTGCATTTCTTTGATGCGATTCTTCACTCCATCCACAACAGTAATGGTGTTGGCGTCCGGCTGTTTCAAAATGCTAATTTTAACGGCAGGTTTTTGATTGAGAAAAACTTTGACTCGCTGTTCTTCTGTACCGTCATTGACTTTGGCAAAATCGCGCAGGTAAACTCGTTTGGGCGGGTTGGAACCAGATACTTGAAAGGAAAGACTTGCAATTTCAGAGGCTGTTTTAAAGCGGCCGATTGTCCGCGCCAGCGGTTCGTTTGATTCTTGTCGCAGCCGACCGCCGGAAGTGTCTAAATTGCGATCGCGCAAAGCATTAAAAACGTCGTTAAGATTAACTCCTAAACTTTGCAGCCGATTCAGGTCAATATTAACTTGAATTTCTTCTTGAACGCCACCGGAAATGTCAACGGAAGCGACTCCGGGAATCACGTTTATTTCCCTGGCCAATTCTTCATCGGCAAATACCCGCAAATCTACGCCTTGGCGCGAGTCTGAAGTCAGGGCAAATTCGTAAACCGGCTGTTGAGAAGGGTCAAATTTAAACAGATTTGGCGATTCAACTGTATCGGGAAGTCGGTTGCGAATGCGGTTGACGGAGGCTGTAGCGTCGTTGAGGGCTTGGTCAATATCGCCGCCCGGTCTAAAGAATAAATCGACGCTGACTTGTCCTTCGCGGGTCCGGGAGAAAACTTGCGTGACTCCTTCTGTTGCTGAAAGTCCTTGTTCGAGGGGGCGGGTAATTTCGTCAACGGCGACTTCTGGGGAGACTCCGGGGGCGTCTAAGCGCACGCTGATGCGGGGATAGGTGATGGAGGGCAGCAAGTCAACGGGCAGTTGGGTGATGTAGAAAATGCCCACGACTATAATGGCAAGTGTCAGCATGAGGGTGCCGATATGGCGGCGAATGGCGGTCGCGCTAATGCTGAATCCGGGTTTATCGGCGGTCATTTGATTTTAGATTTTAGATTTTAGATTTTAGATTTGAAAAGTTTACCCAGTCAGTCAGACTAATTCTAGTAGGCTGCCTCTGTCTTGAATTTCTCTCGGGGGTGAGAGAATATCTACTGACGCACCTTACGAGGAGTATAATAAATCTTAATAAATTTTCCCCAAAGTTTTTGTGAATATTTCTTTAGAGGTAGTCGATCGCCCAAAATAGAGAGCGAGAGAAGTTGCGAGGGGCTTTTTAATCTCTGTAAGTTATCGCAATCAAAAACAGGCAAGATGCCTGTTCCACAAGAAAGTTTATTTGTTGTGGAACAGGCATCTTGCCTGTTCCTAAAGTCTTCTTCCCTTTTCCCTTTTCCTTCTTCCTTCTTCCTTGTTCCTTCTTCCTGACATCCGTTACATCCGTTACAGAATCCGTTGCCGAACTTCCTTCATTTACTGTACTTGACTGCCGTGGGCGCGGGGGTCGGAGCTACTTGTTTTCACAGGTTCTGTGGGGGGAGTAAAATTAGAAACTTGACCGCCAGCTTGGACGTGGGGCAGAGGTTTTCCTGCAATTAAAGCTTCTAAGTTACCTTCCATAATACTGCGCGGCATTTCGCCTATCGTTTCAGCAACGGCGCTGCCTTTGTCGTTCAAATAGACAAAGTGCGGAATGCCGTCTACTCGATATTTTGTGATTTCTGGCAGCCATTTGTCATTGTCTACATTCAACATTACAAAATTCAGCGGTTCGGCATATTTCTGTTTGATTTCGCTCAGATCGTTAGCCATTGCCTGACAGCTAGTACACCAATTAGCGTAAAATTCCATCAGCGTCGGCTTGCCGTTTGCTAAAGCTGTTTCTAGCGGTGCGGAGGCTTTTGCCATTTCGGTGAGGGTTGTTGTCGGCGTTTGAGTTCGCAGCCCGAAGAATATGGATATTGAAAGGGCGATCGCTGCTAACACGATCAATAAGTTTCTCAGGCGCGTGGCGACTTTTGTTTCGGGATTTTTGGCGGCGGGGGCGACTGTTGAGTTGGGCGAATTCTGGGTCATAAAATAGATTGCTGTTTTATTTCTAGGTTTTTATTCTTAATAATAAATTAAGATTATACCACATTTTGAGATAATCAGACCAATCTCATAAAAATTTTTGAAGAGGCCAGAATTAGACCAAGTGCGCTAAAACATAAGATAACAAAGATTGTTTGTAAATTACCGAGGACTTGCAGGGTGAAAAAACGGGTAACACTGACGTTTCCCCAACGATCGATCCAAATGCCTGTCACCTATCGACTGGCAAAGGATTTTAATGTTGCAGCCAACATTATCCGCGCTCAGGTGGCTCCGAACCAAGTGGGCAAACTGGTGCTAGAGTTATCAGGGGACATCGACCAACTAGAAGCGGCGATCGACTGGATGCGATCGCAAAATATCGGCGTTTCCCTAGCCAGTCGGGAAATACTCATAGACGAAGATATCTGCGTTCACTGCGGTTTGTGTACGGGGGTTTGCCCGACAGAAGCCTTGACCCTTGATCCAGAAAGCTTTAAACTAAGTTTTGCTCGATCGCGGTGTATCGTGTGCGAGCAGTGCATCCCTACCTGTCCCGTGCAAGCTATTTCTACTAACCTCTAGGCCCTGTACAAACTCATCGGGATCATCATCTTTATTTTCCTGGTTATCCTAATTTCCCCATCGGATGAAAAAAAAATCTTGGGTTTCCTTAACTCTACTTTTTGTTAGTTATTTCACCTTGGGCTGGAAATTAACTGAGTTTGATGTTCCCCCGCACCAGACTTGGTTTGTAGCCCTAGCTTCAATTTTAGTGTTGGATATATTTTTGTCGTTCCCGATGAGAAACACAAAAGCCTTAATTAGGGGGTGGTTTTCGAGTGATATGGGTGCTTTTCTTGCTATTATTCTAGGAGCTTTTCTGGCAGTGGTAGTTTTTGCCTGGCTGCACCTTTTTGCTACTTGTTTACTCTTGATTTCAGCAGGAGTTTTGGCAAGACTCGATATTCAAGTATCTGGTTGGAAAAATTGGCGGGCTTTTGTAGTATTAACTACCATTTCTTTAGCAGGTGTGGGGTTAGGCGGAGCGATCGAGTTTGCGTTAAAAACCGGCAGGCTGGTATTCTCTTAATGGGGAACGGGAAATTCACCCAACCAAATTCTACAACTCGCAACGGATATTTAGCCGAAAATTATCAAATCGCCGATCGATAAATACAGCTCATTTTTTTTCAATCCCCCACCCCCGGATTAATGCCCCCTTCCGCGCCGCAATCATAGCAGTTTTCAAGCCGGGTGAGGTACAGCTTGTCAATGGTCGATTCCCCGTTGCGCGTTAGTAATTCCCAATTACCAATTCCCAATTCTCAATTACCAATTACCCACGAACCTGGAGTGGAACTGAAAACCGCTATGGCAGTATTGAGGTGTAGCGACTGTTGCTAAAAATGTTATTCCCAAGATCCCGCAAGTCTGGCAGCCAAAAACTCGATCGCAATAAAAAAGCAGCTTTAGAGAGCTGCTCGTCAGAATGCATGAGGTATTGTTTTTAGAATAGGACAGTTTGAATTCGATCGGTGCTGGGTTACATTTTTTGATACGGGAGAGTTGTTGAGTGAATGGACGATCGTAAAATCGTCACATAGGAGGATAGCATCAATGCTAAATTTCCCGACAATCAAGTTAGCGTTTAACTGTCCTTGCGCCCTACAGCCCTTCAGCGGTGGGGCCATTTTATTTTTAGGGAGAACTCAATAGCCGACTTTAACGCATCAAACGAGTCTGCCATTAGTTTTTGTATAAAATCTCCGCATCACCACATCCTCATACTTATAAAACTTACGCATCGCATCCACTCAAACCCGGTTGATTCCCAAACATGGCGCGGTTAAACGGACACACGAGCGGCAAAAACCACTATTTTTATCGAAGTCATACGATGTTAGATTTTAGATGTTAGATTTTAGATTTCGGGAATGACTGAGGAAGCTTGTGGTTTGGAACTTGCCTATGGTTGCATTGTTTTTTGGAACTGGTATCAAAAGTCCTTAGAAACCTGTTATTTTCTCAGAAACTCGGTTTCTGAATGTATCAATTGAGATCGGGCGCGGTTTCTGGTTTGATAACTTTTTTGATTTCCTCGATCGCCCGACGCGCAACTTCTTCAGGCCTTTCGCCTCCACGAATGCAAACTCGGACATCTGCTTGAGTGTAGAAACGCTCTCGCTCGTTCAAAAGGCTTTGCAGCTTAGATTTGAGCTCGCCCTCCCGCAGTAGCGGTCGAGCGGTGTCCGAACCCAGTCTAGCGTACAGTTGATCTACAGGGACATCCAGCCAGACCACTACACCGTAGTGCAAGTAACCCCAATTCATCGATCGCCCCACAATGCCGCCGCCCGTAGCCACGACCGAATTTTTATAAGCAGACAACTCACCGAGCACTTTAGTTTCTAGTTCCCGAAAAGCCTCTTCCCCTTCTCGATCGAAAATCTCAGCAATTGACTGATTAGCCACTCGAACAATTAGTTCATCAGTATCAAAAAAACGGTATTTTAATGTTTTTGCCAAAAGCCGCCCCACCGTTGTTTTTCCCGCACCCATCATCCCAACGAGATAGATATTCACTCCCCTCAACAAATCCACCGCCAAACCCTCCCATATTTTTCTATTTTTTCAGGTTAATCGATCCGCCACTGGGGCGATCGTCGTCCTCAAACTCATCATCCTCATCCAATCCCCAATCATCCTCTGTTTCTGCACTAGGAGTTTTCGGTGCTTGATCGGCGGGTTGAGGTATCGCCTCTTGCGGGGGAACGATCACCCGATAGTCTGCATCGTATACAGACTCAGTTTGCCCCACCCCAGACTGGTTTGGATCTCGATAGCCGTAAGAGTATACCGAGCCAGCCCAAGACTGGCTTTTCGGTTCCTGTTTAGCTTCGTAATCCCTCGGATTTGCCCCTGCAACGTCAGTTACCCCAGGTTCGGCGGGAAAATCGCGATCGTCCCCCCAATCATCATCGCCACCTTGAGAGCCGGATTTTGAGCCATCAGAAACCCAATCGTCCTCATCGTCTGCGACTCGATCGATCCCCGGTTGAGCGTAATCCTTCGCCACATCCGGGTTCGGAGTTTCTTGGTAGAAAGTCCGGGCACTGTAACCCGCCGACGTGCCGTACTCAGTTCGATAGGAACCTGCAGCCTGAGTTTGACTATTTTCCCTATTCAGATCCGGGTCAATTTCCTGTTTTCTAGGAGGGGGAGGTGGCGTGTAAGGCGTTCTGCTGTCCTCTGGGAAAGTATCGGGACGGCTGCGACTGGATCTGCCGTTGCGGTCTCGCGTTGCAGATAGATAATTTGAAAAAGCCAGCAAACCAGAAATCAATAAAGATGTGAGAGATCCCACCGCCATGCTCAGCAAAATCCAGATAGATAAGGGCACAGCAGGCGATCGAACACCCAAAAACACCAGCGATAATGCCGGCTCGACATTTTGCAGGGCAAAAATAGTTAGCCCTACCACAATCACTAGCAAAAAAACAGGACGCATATTAAAAATATTAAGAATTTGTTTGTTGTCAGTTGTCAGTTATTGGTTATTGGTTATTGGTTATTGGTTGTTACTGTCAACTGTCAACTGTCAACTGTCAACTGCCAACTGTCAACTGTCAACTGTCAACTGTCAACTGACATCTTCCTTCCAGCGTTTGAGAGGAACGCAATCAACCCCCAACTGGTCTAAAGCGCGAGCCACCACAAAGTCTACCAAATCTTCAATAGTTTGCGGATTGTGATACCAAGCGGGAATCGCTGGCACAATTCTAGCTCCAGCTTCTGCCAAGGTAGTCAAATTCCGCAAGTGAATCAAGCTAAAAGGCGTTTCCCGAGGCACAAGTACCAATTTTCTCCCTTCCTTGAGTTGAACGTCAGCCGCTCTTTCGAGCAAATCCGAGCTCAAGCCAGCCGCCAACTTGCCTAGTGTACTCATGCTACAGGGAATAATCATCATCCCTTGGGTGCGAAACGAGCCACTAGCAATATTAGCACCGACATCTTGCCACGGATGACACCGGAGTTTACCTGCTGTGGGTACTCCTGCTTGTTCCCGCCAGAATTCCTCTTGCAGAGTCGGTTCTGCCGGCATCCGGATGTTCTGTTCGCTTTGCCAAACCATGTAAGTAGACTTAGAAGCGACCAGTTCAATAGCTCGATCGGCCTCCAAGAGAAACTTCAGAGTTCGCACCGCATAAATCAGTCCCGATGCACCCGTAACTCCTACAATGAGGGGGTTGTTATTCGTCATTAGTTATTTGTTAGTTTACGGTTGACAGTTGTTAGTAATTAGTTGTTAGATCAAATCTGTTAGCATCGGAATTATTCATATCTCTCTTCTCTTAATCTGCGTGAATCAGCGTCCATCCATTGTCATCTGCGGTTAACAAATTATTTTTTTTTTCACCGCAGATACAGGCAGATTAACACAGATTAACGCAGATAAATTATAGAAATTCCGGTGGCACCGTCCGTGATTGTTGAGTTTTGACTGGATTTGACGCCCGACGATGCTACCGGATTGGATATTAGCCATTAATTATTTTTTGATGATTGCTGAGTAGAGTTGGCAGCCAACTTATTAATACTTAGTTGCTAGACCATGACAACTAAGTATTGATAAAAGTTAACTGTCAACTGTCAACTGATTATTCATCATCATCAAAAGCTTGGCTGCCACCACCAACTGCAACTAAATCAATTTGCTGGCGGTAGTAGTCAACACTCTTGACTTGAACTTCTACCCGATCGCCCAAACGGTACTGATTGCGGTTTTTGCGGCCCACCAGAGTTTGCTGGCGCGATCGATATTCGTACCAGTCATCCTTCAGCGAAGAAACGTGCACCAATCCCTCAACACGCAGGATGTCGCTCTCGGGTGGCCGCACCTCAATTTCCACAAAGAAACCGTAAGATTGCACCCCTGTAATCAAACCCTGGAAAGTTTGGCCGGTGCGTTCTTTCATCAATCCGGTTTTCTTCAATCCCTGCAAATCGCTTTCAGCGTCTTCAGCAACCCTTTCGCGTTCGGTTAGGTGTACTACTACCGATGCCAACTCCGTCTCAAATTCGTGGTGCAAATCTGGCGGGAGAACGTTCCAAGTAATTTGACCGTGACAGGAGGAATGGTGCAAGTCAACTTTTTCCTTAGCCCTGGTAGTGCGGCTGCTGCGGCCTTGCTCGAACACCGCTTGCAACACCCGCAGCACCAGCAAATCGGCGTAGCGGGAAAGCGGCGAAGTGCAGCGCGTGTAACCCTCTGACAGCGCCAAACCGAAGTGCGGCTTGGGAGTTGTGCTGTAAACAGCGGGCTTCATGGTGTCCTCTAGCAGATAGGTGAGAACTCTTTCGGACTTCAGCCCGGCAAACTGCTGGGTAAATCGCTGAAAGTCAAAGGGCAGAACTTCTTCTTCGCTTTCGAGATACAGTTCGCCTCCGAGGTTGTTGGAGAGTTTGATGAACTCTTGAATGTCTGCCGGGTCTGGCATCGGCTGGACGCGGTAGATTGCTGGGACTCCCAAGGCTTGCAGGTGAGTGGCGACAGCTTGGTTGGCGAGTACCACCAACTCGGAGACAGCCGACTGGGTGGGGGGAGCGACTGCAAAAGCTCCTAATTCGCCTTCGTCGTCGAAGTGAGAGTTAGCGTCGGGCAAATTTAGTTCAAAAGCTCCTCGCTTGAGCCTTGCGTGTCTGGCAGCCTGTGAGGCAGCCGAGATTTGCTCGAGGAAAGGACGGAGGGCGGAGGATAAAGGGTGCTCTTCGGCATCGCTTGGTTCGAGAATTGCTTGAGCTTGCTCGTAGGTGAGGTGGTAGTCAATTTGAATGACGCTAGTTTGAATTTCGTATTCTAGGAGTTCTCCTGATTCGTCTAGGGTGAGCAGTATGCTGAAGGCTAGCCGTTCGGTATCTGGCAGCAGAGAGCAGCGCTCGTTGAGGATTTCTGGCAGTACGGCGATGATTTTTTCTCCCAGATGGGCGGCGGTGCCTCGCTTGCGGGCTTCGCGGTCGATCGGGGTTTCTGGCTGCACGTACTCGGCGGCGTCGCTGATGTGGATTCCTACTTGCCAGCCGCCGGACTTCAGGGTTTCGATCGACAAAGCGCGTTCCACTGGTGGATCGGACAGGAATGATGTCGGGTCAAACTCGTTTTCGGCTGCTGGCTCGGAGAGATTTTCCTCCTGGGCTTGGGGGGCATCGTTTTGGCTGTTGGTTGTTCCCGGTTCGTTTTTGCTGAAGGTAACAGTCAGGATGTTACGCAAGTCTAGCCGTTTTTTGAGGTCGGTTTTTTTGACTTTGCTGGGCAAATTTTCGGCTGCTTTGATGACGGCGGCGGGGAAGGATCGTGGCAAGTCGTGTTTGCAGCATACGATGTCGAGGTCGTCAGCGGCTTCGGCGTCGGAACCGAGTACCTGTACTACTTTGCCGACTGGCCGATGGGTGCCGAGGGGGTAGCGTTTGACTTCGACGTGTACTAGGTGGTCGATCGCCTCTTGGAGATTTGTGCCGTTTGCGAGCAAGTCTAGTTCAAACAGCAGGCGATCGTCCAGGGGAATTGCTCTGTAGCTGAGGCGGCCGGTGGGAGTGGAGGTTTGCTTGACTCGCGCCAGTACCGAGGGGTTGGCGCGTTCGAGGATGAGCATGACTTCGCCTTCGGGCGAGCGGCGGCGGCTACCTTCTTTGATGATTTTGACTAAGACTCGATCGCCATTCCAAGCTGTCGAGAGGTGACTTTCCCGCACGTAAACGTCTTCTGAGCCTTCGGCGTCTTGAATAGCAAAGCAAAATCCTTTGCTCGAACAGCGCAGTTTTGCTTCTACTACGTCGTCTTCAGCTACTCGGCGATAGCGGCCTTTGTCTTTGACTAATATGCCAATTTTCTCTAGAGCTTCTAATGCGATTTGAAGTTTGAGTTGACTGGTGGCGTCGTTGCAGTCGAGTTTTTTCTCCAATGCTTTAGGGGCCACTAATTTGTCTTCTGTAAAATTTGCCAGCAGTGCAGCGATAGAAAATTCCATGTAGCGATCGATCCTCTTGTTTCCAGCAATTAGTCTTATTTTGGCGAAATCACCCGCACCCCCTCGGGCCCTCGCTGTGCCTGCTTCCCAACAAATGCGCGGGTTAATAGGTGGAGACGCGAGCACAGCCACCTTGTTCGATCGCGAGGATTTTTTGAGATTCTCTCCCGACACCGGATCCGTGCTATTTGTCTGCTGTCTGTCTTGAACTGACTGCTGACGGTGCAGAAAACAGTTCCGCACGCTATTACCCAATACAATTTTTTAGCATTGGTTTATTTGCTTTTAGGTCAGCAGCGCCGAGCACTTCGCGAATTATAAAGCCCCTGTCGGTTCTTAAAAGATGGCTCGATACTGAAAGCTACGGCTTGAGTCGAGGATGAGCCGATGGAGGGATGCAGATGGAGAAAATTTGCATTTCTTCCTTCTGCCTTGTTCCTTCTGCCTTGTTCCTTCTTCCTTTTGAAGTGCCTCTTGCCTCTTGCTTTAGCAAAGAATTTACCGGATCGAGGCAAAATTGCTAGTACCTCGCTGCTGCAATGCCCCTGTTTTTTGCACGCGATCTGCCCTTGCGGACGGAGGTGCAACGAGCGGGTCGGGAGCAATCTATGCTGTAGAAAGTGCAAGGTACACAAAACCGGAGACTTTTACTACTTTTGCTTAGTTGCTGTGTCATCTCCTATAGATAGAAATGACGCCCGATGCTTCTTAGCTTAAACCGCTGGATGTGGGATGGGGTTTAGTGGCGTGAAAGGTTGCGCGGATGACTCACCTTTAATTTATTGTATGTTGAATATGTGCTTTCAGAAAATTGTTTTCTCTCTCGCTGTACTACACTTAAGTCATAAGCCCCTTCTGGTTTCGGGGTCAAAAAATTATGTTTGCTGAATTTCGCGCCCTTTATCCCGCTGGACAGTTAATCTGTGAGTTGCTGACTGTTCATCACGGTAAGTTTGTTGTTCGCTGTCTGGTTCAGGTTGACGGCAAAACTCTTGCTACGGCTATGTCTGCTGCTGAGTCTGTTGAGGATGCTGAAGACCGCGCCCGGTTGCGAGCGATCGCTGTCCTCGGATTTGCTGCGCCCGATCGTGCGATCGCGAGTGTTTCTCCGGCTCCGGTTGCTCCGGTTGCTCCGGTTGCTCCAGTTGCTCCGGTTGCTCCAGTTGCTCCGGTTGCTCCTGTTCCCCCCACCGATGCTGTTCCCGTTCCGGTTGGGCCTGCTCTTGCTCCTCTTCCTGTTCTAGAAATGCCTGTTGCAGACAAATTGCCTGTACCGCATCAAAGCAATTTTGTCAAGACGGAAGCGAAATTAAATGAAGAGCCGATCGCACCTGTACCGGAACCGCTGCCGCCGAAGGTCGATCGGGCCGAGGGTAGTGGATTTGTACCGAAGCAGTTAGACTCGGACGCTTGGCTTTCTTCCAGCTACGGGGAACCGCTTCCGGAACTGGATGTGCCTGCTGGTAGCCAAAGTGAAGTGCTACAGGGTGCGGCCTCCGTCAGGGAATTGCAACCGATCGCGGTGGGAATCCCGAGCGATGCGATCGAGGATAATTCTGATACGATCGCCCAGATAGAGGCAATCCTCAGGCGCTTGAAATGGACTAAGAAACAAGAAACTGACTGTCTCGAACACAATTACGGCAAGTCGTCCCAGAGAGAGCTTTCTAGCGAACAGTTGGGGGACTTCCTAGAATATCTGGAAATCTACAGCAGAACCACTGAGGAAATCCAGCGGTTGAAGTGGAATCCCAGCCAAGGAAAAGATTATCTCAAACAAGGTTATGGCAAAGAAGCGCGCCATTTCTTAAATCAAGTAGAATTGCTCGACTTCCTGCAATATCTCGAATCTTTGCCCGACGTAATTATGTAGGGTGCTCGGTCCGCACTGCCCCTAAAGAAATGGGTTGCTAGGTGTGATGTTTTTTATAGGGAGCTACATATAGCAGTTTTCAATTCTATGAAATACAGTAGGGACACGGGGCACGGCGCCGTGTCCAGCGCCCGATATCTGTAATTCATTCAACTGAAAACTGCTATATGACCATTAAAAATTAAAAATCAAAAATGAAGAATATTTCCCCATTTTTGATTTTTAACTTTTTATTTAGACGACAGCGGCGATCGGTCTGCTGGCGGAAGGACGGCGATCGATCACTTGATCGACTAATCCGTAGTCCTTTGCTTCTTCAGCGGACATGAAGAAATCCCGTTCGGTATCTTCTTCAATGCGGGAAAGTGGCTGACCGGTATGGTTGGCAAGATGTTCGTTCAGGCGGCGTTTGTGGTACAAAATCTCTTTGGCCTGAATTTCAATATCGGTTGCTTGGCCTTGAGCTCCGCCTAGAGGTTGGTGGATCATAATCCGGGAGTGAGGCAAACTCATCCGCTTGCCTTTAGCGCCGGCACTCAACAGAAAAGCGCCCATGCTGGCAGCCAAACCGAGACAAATAGTGCAAATGTCGGGGCGGATGTGGTTCATCGTGTCAAAAATGCCCATACCTGCTGTTACCGAACCCCCTGGGGAGTTGATATAGAGGTAAATATCTTTCTCCGGGTCTTCGGCGTCTAAAAATAGCAATTGGGCAACGATCAGGTTAGCCAAGTCAGAGTCAACCTGTTGGCCCAAGAAGACGATGCGATCGCGCAGGAGTCGCGAGTAGATGTCAAAGGCGCGTTCGCCGCGACCGGATTGTTCTATAACTGTTGGGATCATTGACCGGGCCTGCCTATTACGTATCTTTTTTTAATTTTAGCGATTAGGGCTCAGTTATAGTTAGCGATCGGTGGCGTGCGTGCCAAAAATCGGCAAAATCCTTGATCTGGGCGGGGTTGGGGCCGTATTTTGTCGAAGTTGTGGCGGGTGTGCGATCGGATTTCCGATCCCGCAGGCGATCGATGTTGAGGAAGCCGACATCAATCAACAAAGAAAAGGTTGTGACATCGAGACAATCTTCCTCAGTCCAGGTATCACTTGGCTCGAATAGCCTGTTAGTTTCCATCGCTAAATCCCCACGGGAATTCCATCGCATGAATCTTTTCTACCAAAGCTGAAACTTTAACGGGTGAATTATCAGGTACTAAATCCCGATCGACTATTTGTTGAGCCGTTGCAAGATTTTCGCTTCCTATAGCATCACTCCTATGAAAGACTAGACAATTCACTTGGCTCAGACGAGCCGACAGGATTTGCAAAAGAGCCATCAGAACACGATCGCCACCGTAAGCTCCGCCATTGCTCTCTCCTTTTCAACATTGAAACACTTTTTTCAAACGTTAACGGCCAAAGGCTGTGGATGTCAAGACCGACTAGCTCTTAGATACCGGACTTCTTCAAGAAGTCCGGTATCTGGGGTATCTGGTTATTCTATTTTTTTAGGCAGGCTTACTTATTGCTGACTACTCAAATTTTAATCGCCCAACCACGGCGGTACATTCCATACAAAATTAACCACCAAAATAATACCGCAGTCACGGCAAACGCTAGAGAACCATTCAGCGGCCCCGCCCACGGCAAAAACCAGTTTTCGTAAATCCAAGTGTAGGTAGTTGCAGCAGTTTCCCCGCTGCCGATATGAGTTTTTAAGAGAATTCTGGCAACTATACCGGAAGCAACAAACAGGAAAATTGCATTCACTCCCATGATTTCAAACGGCCTCCCCCATTTCCAATCCCGCACTTCTATTGTTTCGTAGCAAGCTGCTAGCAATAGCAAGGCCCAACCAGCAGTAAAAACTACATAAGAACTTGTCCAAAGTTGTTTGTTGATCGGAAATAAAAATCCCCACAAGTGGCCGATTACCACGCAACTGAGGCCGCAGATTGCTAAGTTGATACTGGTGCGGGTTTTGATTTGCTGTACTCGCAGCCATTCTCCGGTAAAGTAGCCTGTGAGGACTGTGACAACTGCGGGTAAAGTGCTCAACAATCCTTCCGGGTCGAAGGGGCCTCCTTTGTACAGGTGTTGGCTACCGAGAATTAGCCGATCGACATATCCTCCTAAATTCCCTTCTGGCGTGAGCTCGCCGGCAGTGTACCCCCCTACAGCAAATACGGTTAATGCACCCCAATAGCCCAAAAGCACGGCAACAGCGAGCAGTTTTTGATTGCGGGGGGAAAGGTTGAGAACGGCGATCGCACTGATAAAATAAGCTAAGCCGATGCGCTGCAATACTCCCATGATCCGGATTTTACCGAAGTTTTCCACGGGGGCGCTGTTGAGAAGTACGTCAAGGGCGATCGAAGATGTATTTAGCAGCAATCCTAATATAAATAGAATCGCGGCGCGGCGCGCAATTCGCCAGTAAATATTTGAAGCAGGAAGAAGGAAGCAGGAAGCAGGTTTTTTATCAGCGTTTTTTTGTGCCTCTGTTTCTAACAATTGGGATTTTGCGGCGCCGGATTTTTTAGCAGTTTGACTGTATTTTGACAGCGAGAAAGACATCGCACAGCCAACGATGAACAGGAAAAAGGGAAATACTAAGTCTGTCGGCGTACAGCCGTGCCATTCTGCGTGCTCTAGTGGCGGATACACCTGTTCCCAACTGCCGGGGTTGTTGACTAGAATCATCGAGGCGATCGCAATTCCGCGAAAAACATCAAGGGATTTTAAGCGCATGGGGGAGAAGGGAGAAGGAAGAGGTTCGAGGGAAGAAAGAAAAAATACTAATTATCAATAATCAATTACCCATTACCCATTATTTTTAACTAAATCTCAATTTCTTCCAGAGTCATAATTAGTGCATTCTTCATCAAGATACCGCAGCGTTCTGCATAAAAAGATGCTGCCTTATCAGACTTGTTGACTTGCAAGACGCGCCGAAACATTCGCCTTGCTTGCGCGAATTGCTGCTGGTAGTATAAAAAAATTCCCTGTTCAAAATAAGTTTGGGTTTGTGCTTTTAGTTCGATCATTGTCTCCGAGTCGCCGTCGTAAATTTCAAATACACCAACAGGTGTTTTTTTTCCTTTTACTTGAACGCGATCGAGAAACCGGCACTTGTAATGTTGAGGATCGTCTAGCCGGCAAAGGGTTTGCACGCTAGCTACAATACCAACTCCATAGAGCTTTGTCAATCCTTCCACACGGGAAGCTAAATTAACGGCATCAGAAATCACCGTACTTTCCATTCGTTCCGCTTCGCCAATCGTACCTAACATTAAAGTCCCCGTATGCAAACCAATGCCGAGCGCAATAGGTTGATAGCCGCTATTTTGCCTATGTATGTTATAAATTTTAACTTGGTGCTGCATCTCAATTGCTGCTTGCACAGCATCTTCAGCCTTGTTAGGAAACAAAGCCATAATCCCGTCACCAATGTATTTATCGATAAAACCATTGTACTGACGGATAACTGGGCCAACTCGGCTTAAGTAAGAGTTGATAAAATCAAAGTTTTGTTGGGGAGACATACTTTCTGACAGACTTGTAAATGAGCGAATATCGGCAAACATAATCGTCATTTCTGCCTGTACAGAGTCTCCCAATCTCGCATCAACAATGCTTTCAATTTTAAGAAATCTTAAAAATTCGCGGGGGACAAAGCGGGCGGAAGCTGCTGCAATTTTTTCGAGTTCGCTTTTGCTGGCTTCGATTTGAGTCAGGGAGCGAAATGCTCTCAGTGCTGTTACTACCGTCGTAAATAACTTTTTGTTTGTCAGTTCTGTTTTAGTTTTGTAATCATTAATATCGTAGCTGACAATTACTACATCTTCTGGGACTTGTCCCGGCTGTCCAGTGCGTAAAATAATCCGCACTATCTGATTGTCTAAAATATCGCGGATGTATTTTACTACTTCCAAGCCTGCCTCTTCTGTTTCCATAACTACATCGAGTAAAATCAATGCTATATCTCGATGGGCTTGGATAATTTCTTTGGCTTCTTTGCCTGAGTAAGCGCTAATAAATGTAATGAGTTTGTTTTCAAATGTAAAGTCTTTTAAAGCTAGTTTTGTAATATTGTGAATTTCTATTTCATCGTCTACAATTAATATTTTCCAACTGGCTTCTATCGGCTTTTCTTCTACCTCGTCTTCTTCGGCAAATATTAATTCATCGTCGCCTGCGGCTATTAATTCGTCATCGCCCCCAGCCAACAGGTTTTTACTAGCTTCTGACATTTATCATTCTCCTAAATAAAACTTATATTTATGCTGGCGGTATAATAACTAATTGCTCATTTTAGCGGGAAATTCAATCATAAATCTTGTGCCTTTTTGAGCTTGACTTTCGCAGCGAATAGTGCCTTTTAGTTTTTGAGTAACAAGGTTATAAATAATGTGTAATCCCAATCCGGTGCCGCCCTGAGATCTTTTGGTTGTAAAAAACGGTTCAAAAATTTTACTGAGATTTTCTGGGGCAATTCCTTTGCCATTATCGGCATATTCAAATATTAGCCGATCGCCCTCTAGTTTGAAATCAAAGGTCAGAATTCCTGCGTCTTCTCTATCGTAAGCGTGAATTAGGGAATTCAACACCAGATTTGTCACAATTTGACACAGCACCCCAGGGTAACTGTTCAGTACAATATTTTCATCGCACTTAATCTCTATTTTGTGTTTAGTTCTTTTTAGTTTGACAGTTAAGGATATCAAAATTTCCTCAAGATAGTTTTTTAAGTTAAACGTTCGTTTTAATTCGCTCGACTGATCTACTGCCACTTCTTTAAAACTGTGAATCAAGTCTGCCGCCCGCGTCAGGTTGGATAAGATCATATTACTGCTTTGCATGGCGGTATCCAGAAACTTTTCTAACTCAGAGCGTTTAATTTGGCCATTGGTGTAAAGCTCAACAAATTTTGTGACTTTTTCAGCTAGCAGGGAGGCGGCGGTGATGCCGATGCCGATGGGAGTATTGATTTCGTGGGCAACACCTGCAACCAACCCTCCGAGGGCGGCCATTTTTTCCGATTCTACCAATTTATTTTGGGCGGATTTTAGATCTTCTAAAGTTTGGGAGAGAGCGGAGGTACGCTGCTGTACCAAATTTTCGAGATTCTGATTGAATTGGTGCAAATTGGCGTAAAGTTGGGCGTTTTCGATGGAGATAGAAATTTGAGAAGACAGCAGTTTTAATATTTCTAACCGATCTGGCGTAAAAGCGCCTGTAGTCAGATTATTTTCTAAATATATAATGCCGCTGAGTTTGCCTTGGTGGATTAACGGAGTGCAAAGAATTGATTTAGGTTGAACGGCATTTATATAGGGTGTGCGAGTAAATTGTCCTTCGCGGGCGGCATCGTTTAAAACTAGGCTTTCCTGGGTACGAACGACGTAGTTGACAACTGCAACTGCCAGCAAAGTTACTTCTCGATCCTCGGCTCCAAAATCTATCGGAATTGATTGCATGACAGTTACGCGATCGACATCTACAGATCCTGATGCTTCAATCACCCATTGACCGTCTTTTTCTAGTATTAAAAAGCCTGTTTGCCCCCCGGCATTTTCAATAACAATTTTCATCATTTTTGCCAGCAGTTTGTCTAGAACTATTTCGCCAGCCAAGGTTTGCGATGCTTTGACTGCTGTTGTCAAGTCTAGCACGCCTGCACAGTCGCTCGTAGTGGAAGCGCTACTGGTAGATTTGTGAGTTTCGATATTAGTTGAAATCGAGGCTGAAGTTAGCAACTGCGAGTATTTTGATTCTAAATGCGCTGCTTTGGCTTTTGCTCCCCAGCGCTGATAGCAATAATGCGCCTCTGTCAAGTAAGTTTTAGCAATTTTTGATCGTCCTATGGATAGATAAAACGCTCCGGCTAATTCTGCTGCAAGTGCTTGTACCTGTATGTATCCGTTTTCTTGTGCGCCTTGAATTGCGCAGTCGTAATATTCCATTGCGCTCACAATGTTACCCAAAATTCGCGCTTTTTCTGCGGTGATTAAGTCGCATTTGTGCTGAAGGTTCATCGGGGCAAAAAACGCTTTTTTTTGCAGATTTTTTAGGTTACCTGTCGCGTAATAAAGATGCTCTTCTTGTTCTTCCTTCGTTGCAGATGGATATGCTGCTAGTCGCGCCAGAGCATCGTAAAAATGGTATTCAGGAACATTAATAAAGCCCACAACTCCGTCTAAATAAACTTCGGCTTGCGCTGCATTTTCTAGCGCTTGCTCGACATCTCCAAATAAATACGCTAAAATTAATTTTTGTAAATAAAAGTGTTGGAGTCCCACCCGATCGTTAACTTTCAACAGCAGTGGCAACAATTTTTCTTCGCTGTAAGCTTCACCTAATAAAATTTCAGAACTTGCTAAGTTTCCCATCAATTGCAAAACTGTTTGCCGATATATTTGATTCCAAGTCAATACTGTTTCTTGCTTGAGTTGAGACAGCAAATGGTTGTAATTTGCCATTTTTTGTTGGAGTTGTGGCAATTCTTGACCGATGAAATACAAAGACTGACAAATATTTACTGCAGAATATCCTATCCCTTCTAAATCACCATTTTCTAGCGCGATTTGATAGGCTTCCTCTAACAGCGGTAAAGTGTCTTTAACGTGATGCTTGCCGTGCATCCAAATGAATGCTACTAAATTAAGCGTCTTGCTTTTAAACTCTACAGCATTTAATTGAGCGAGCAAATCTAAAGCTAATTGACCGAAGCGGTCTGCTGATTCAAGATCTCTAAATATTCCTTTTAAAATAGCCCCGTAATGAGCATAACCGAAGGCGGAAAAAGCAGAATTTCCGTAGTTAATAGATAAATTAACTTGCTCACATACAATCAGGGGCAGCAGCACTGGTTCAACTATAAGCGTAGCTGAAAACATACTGGAAAGCACGCGCATTGTTGCTAATTTGCGCGGATTTATCATGATCGGCAAGTTAATTAAATCTTCTATGTTTTTTTCCGTAAAATAAGCTGCGGTTTGGGTCAATGCTTGCTGAATGTGGAGGGGACTAGGCGATTCGGGAAAGTTTATTCCTAACATTTTTAGTGCTTGCCGACCAATTTTTACCGATTCTTGGAGTTGGGTTTGCATCGCACAAGCTGTGATTCTGATTTCAAAAACTTTGATTTTGTCTAGTTCATTTTTTGCTTGTTGCAGGACAATTTCTGCCCATTTTTCCATTTGTTCAAACTCCGTATTCAGGTAAGCTGCTTCTGCAGCTGACTCGTAGAGTGCAAGAGTCAAGTCGTAGTCAGTTTGCCAACTTTCCGGGGGAAGCAGTTCAATACCTGCGGTTAAATATTTGACGGCGAGTTCGTAAGCTGCACTTGCTTTTGCTTGGCGGCCTGCCATTAAATTTAATTGGCACAATTTAAATATTTCTAATTCACTACTGATGATTTCTTTGCCTGCATTTAGTTGGTTAACGGTTTCAAAAATATTTTTTTCTAATTGCTCTGGATGGGCATTTTGCAGCAGATATCTGCCGATTTTGAGATGAATTTCTTGTTTATGAGAGTCGGATATTAAAGCGTAAGCTGCTTGCTGCACTCGCTCGTGCAAAAACTTGTAAGTCGCGCCAGCAGCATCAGCAACTGGTAGGGACAATCCATCTGTAAAGTCTCTAGATATTTGGTCTGTTAATTCTGTGCTCGCTGCTAGGGCAATCGGAATTTTGTAGGCGTTATTTACGGGCAAAATTAGGCCGGACTTAAGTGCTTCCCAGAGGTCTGTTGCTGCGGAAGCCAGAGGTTTTTCGCCGAGCGTGGAGAGAATTCCTAAATCAAATTTGTTGCCGATACAAGCGGCTAATTTGAGCATTTCCTGGGTATTCTCTGAAAGTTTATGAATGTTGTCTATCATTAATTCTACAACATTGTCAGTTATTCCCATTTCTTGTATTTGCTCGATATCCCACTGCCACTCGCCTTTGGGTTGGCATTTGTTCACCAATCCTTCTGGGATTTTTTGGGTATAGTCAGAATTGTTAGGTTCGGCTCGCTCGACGGAATTTTGCGAGGGTTTAAATTTAAACTGGAGCAATTTTTTTGAGTAAAGAGACTTCATAAATTGACTCAAAAAAAATGGATTTCCTGCGGTTTGTTTAAAGAGCAATTCTGCTAAAGTTAGCGACTTTTCTGGTGCGCAGTTCAGAGTGTCCGCAACGAATTGATTGACGCTGTTAATATCTAAAGGCGAAAGGGCGATCGCGCTCACAGTCACGCCTGCTTGGGAAATTGCTTCTGCAGTCAGCATTACGGGATGATTGGCATCTACTTCCTGTTCTCGATAGGCTCCAATTATTAATAAGTATTGAATTTCGAGGTCAGTTGCTAGCAGTTGTATTAACTTGAGTGATGCTGAATCGACCCACTGCAAATTGTCGATGAATATTACCAGCGGGTGTTTTTTTTGAGTAAAGACGCGGATAAATTTTTTAAATACTAAATTAAAGCGATTTTGAGATTCATTTGCTCCTAAATCTGGCACTGGGGGTTGCGGCCCAACAATCAGTTCTACTTCGGGAATAACTTCAATAATTACTTGGCAGTTGCCGCCGAGAGCTTTTAAGATTTTTTCTCTCCAAACTTGGACTTGGGCGGCAGTTTCTGTGAGGATTTGCCGCAACAATTCTTGAAAAGCTTGCAGCAAAAAACCGTAGGGAATATCGCGCTTAAATTGCTCAAATTTGCTGTCAATAAAATACCCGTTTTCCTGCACTATCGGCTTAAAGAGTTCATAGGCTAAGCAGGATTTGCCCAGACCGGCACAACCGGAAATCAGGACGATTTCTGTATTTCCTCGCTTGATGCGATCGAAGGTACTCAGCAGCAGATTAACTTCTTCTTCTCGCCCGTAAAGTTTTTGGGAAATTTGCAGGTGACTTGATTGATCTTGCTCGCCGAGGGTGATGTGAGAAATTTCGCCGGTTGTTTGGAGTTGAGTGAGACAATTTTCTAAGTCCCACGCAAGTCCGAAAGCACTTTGATACCTATCTTCGGCGGTTTTTGCTAATAGTTTCATTACGAGATCGCAAACGACTTGAGGAATCTCGCCGATTTCTGCTTGATTGATTCTACCTTCTATTTTCTGCTTTCTCTTCTTACAAGGAGAAACTGGTTTTTTGGCAATATGGCAGTGTACTAATTCCATTGGATCGATCGCATTAAAAGGCAATTCGCCGCAGAGCATTTCATAAAAAGTGACGCCTAAAGAATAAAAATCGGTGCGGTAGTCGATCGCCCGATTCATGCGTCCGGTTTGTTCGGGAGACATATAGGCGAGGGTTCCTTCGAGTAAATTGGGATGGCTGAGGGCTTGATTTTCGCCTGGTAGCAGCGAGGCGATCGCAAAATCAGCAATCTTGATATCTCCTGTCTCGATATTGACAATAATATTGCTGGGTTTAATATCTTTGTGGATGATGTGGTGTTCGTGGAGTTGCCCGATAGTTTCTGCTAGTTTTATGCCAATCTGCAGAAATTGTTGTAACTCTAGCTGGTTGTGGCTGAGAAAGTCTTTTAGAGAAATGCCGCCAAAATCTTCTAACACTAAAACAGGAAAGTGATTGTATTTTTCTATTTTGTAAAGCTTGAATATTCCTGGCAAATTCAAATTTTTAAGGATTTCGGATTCGTGCAGGAGTTGGGCTATTTGCGCTGGGGTAGGGTATGGCGGCGTGAGAGTTTTGAGGATAACAGGTTTTTGTTCCTTAAGCTGCATCCCTCGATAAATAGCTGTGTGAGAGTTTTTATAAAGTTCTCCGTCAATGCGGTATCCCGGAATGGTAATCATAACGATTTTAGATTTTAGATTGAAGATTTGAGATTGAAGAAGTGAAAATGAATGATAACATAATGGTTGAGATATTGCCTCCAGTTGCAGGATTTTATGAAAGTGGTCTACTTAAGTAAGTGGGAATACATAACGCAGGTCGAGGGCGGTTATTACGCCAGTTTACGGGGGGCTCTTATGGATATTAAGTAAGTGGTTACAAATAAACATTAGATGGGTGGGGCGGGTTTTGTAGCAGTAGAGTGCCTTGTATCTTGTGATATTACCTAAACCCGCCCCGGAGGGCCCATCCTCGATCTTATTGATTTTTGCGCTTACTTACTTATATATATCTTAGTCTTCAAAAAATCCGAAGCCACACTTTGCTATCCCGGCAGTGCCAAAATAAACTGGTGCGTGCAAATCAACAGCTAAAATCTAAAAACAATCATGCAGAATATAACTGCCTCAAATCCAGCGACTGCGGCCGATCGCGCTTTTGGCACCGCAGAGATTAAACTACTGGTACTGGATATCGACGGCACGATCGCAGGTTTGTCAAATGACATCCGAGTATCCGTCAAGCAGGCAATTTTGGCGGCCTCGTCGCGGGGAGTGAAAGTGGCCATCGCTACGGGCAGGATGTACAGATCGGCTTTGCGTTTTCACCGCGACATCGGCTCAACATTGCCGCTGATTTGCTACCAGGGCGCGTGGATTCAAGATCCGGCTACTCAAAAGCGGCTCAGGCACTTGCCGCTGTCGAAACAAACTGCTCTGCAACTGTTAGATTCTTTTGAAGAACCGCATTTGCGATCGCTCCTTTCGATCCATTTCTACATTGACGACCAACTTTACGTGCCGGAAATTACCGAAGCTACCCGAATTTATGCCGCACGATCGGGCATTGAACCGATCGCGCTTAAAGATTTGCGGCGAGATATTCCGGGGGAACCGACGAAAGTTTTGGCTTTGTGCGAGAATCCGGGGGTACTCGACGGCTTGCTCAGCAGTATGCGGCTGCGCTACACGCCTGCGGAGCTTTATTTGACTCGATCGGTTGCTACTTTTTTTGAAGCTACGCATCCTTTGGCGCATAAGGGAGATGCCGTGCAGTATTTAGCGGAGGAATTTTTGGGTTTGCAGGCGGCGAACGTGATGGCGATCGGCGACAATTTTAATGATGTAGAAATGATTACCTACGCTGGCGTGGGCGTGGCGATGGGCAATGCTCCTGAGGGGGTCAAGGCTACTGCTAATTGGGTGGCGCCGGATGTGGAGGAAGACGGGGTGGCGGCTGCGATCGAACAATTTGTTTTGGGCGATCGCTGATATTTGTAGCACAAATACCGCAGGGGCGGGTTTGCCGACATCTGGAAAAAATCTAGATCGACCCGCCCCAACTCAGGGACAATATGTAAGTTATTATATAACTGTCTAGTTTTGAGTTCTATGCAATCAAGTTTTGATTAGAAAAAAAAATCCACACTTTCGGATTTTTTGAGTTCAAGTCCAGTCAATTACTTTTTTTGCAGCATCAGAATATTTATTTAACGAACCGCGAAGACGCGAAGAACGCGAAGGAAGAAATGAAGAAGGCGGGGCGGGCTTACAGATATGGGGGATGTGAATTATAGATAATTTAAAACTCTTAAAAATGCTTTTCAACAGAAAAAGCACCGACGACTGGCCGTGTTTCGTCTCGGTGCTTCTTCTGGTTCGCTCCTCACACGTCCATCACTATAGCCGACTCAGTAAATTGTGTCAATACTTTTTACAAAAATTGTTTTTTGAGTCGGCTGTTGCCGGGCTGAAAGTGCGGTGGAGTGAGGCAAAACTTTTGCCATGCAAGGGTTTGACTCGATCGCCCAAGGCTTGCCTCGATCAGAAAAATTTTACTTGACTTCCAGCAGCCAGTCCAAAATCAGAGTGTTGACTTCACTGGGCCGCTCGTCGTGGGGACAGTGGCCTGTGTTGGGAATTGAAACAAATTTCACTGGTTTACCGTTGGCGGCCAATTGTTGATAAATCTGGCTGCCGGCGATGGGCGTCCAGGGGTCGTCTGCGCCCCAAAGTACCAATAACGGACGATCGACTTTGGGCAGCAGTTCTGAGGGTTGAGGGCCTGCTGGGGCTGTGAGAATTGAGGCAAACACTTGTTGAGCTCCGGGCTCGCAGGAGGGGGCGTGCAGGAGTTCTACGAGTTCGTCGGTGATGGCTTCGTGGTTGCTGTAAACTTGGCGCAGGGTGTTGCGGATTCGGTGTTTTTGGCGGATGTTGTTGAATACAAACGGGCCGATCAGGGGCGATCGAACTAATTTACTAAAACTCCCCATCACTACTCGCAGCGGGAAATTCAGTTCCTCCGGCCGGTGGTTGAGCCCGCCAGCACAGTTGATTAAGACACCGCCGGCTGATATTTCTGGATGGTTGGCCACTACCATCAAACTCAGCAAAGCGCCGATCGAATTCCCGACAAATACAGCCGGTTCTTGTACCAGATCCGCCGAGAAATCTGTCAGCAATTCTTCCCACAATTCCAGAGTGTAATCTAGGGCTGGTTTGGCGGAAGCACCGAATCCCAGCAAGTCCAGAGCAAATACACGATAGCCGCCGGCCGCGAGTACGGGGATATTTTGCCGCCAATGTCCGATCGAAGCCCCAAATCCGTGAATCAAGATCAGAGGGCGGCCGGTTCCTTGGACGGTATATTGGATTTTGTGACCTTTCCAAGTCCAAATTAGCTTTTCAAAACTCGTTGCAGATACTAATTGTTGTGCAGTCACGGCTATTATGTAAAGTTTCGTTAACTACTTTCATCATAGCAGCACCATCTCTTTAGGAACGGGCTAGAAGCAAGGCCCCACAAGAACATTATTCCCAATGCCCGATGCCCAATGCCCAATGCCCAATGCCCGATGCCCCATGCCCGATGCCCGATGCCCAATGCCCAATGCCCGATGCCCGATGCCCAATGCCCAATGCCCCATGCCCAATGCCCCATGCCCCATGCCCAATGCCCGATGCCCAATGCCCGATGCCCAATGCCCGATGCCCAATTCCTAATTTTTACTTTTTTTCTAGCAACCAATAAGTCATCATATCCCCCTTACCTTTTACCGGAATCACGCCTCGCCTCTCAAACAAATACTTATCTTTCAAAAGCTCATAAGTAACATCAGTAACTTGAATTCTGCCGGCATTCCCCGTAGCTTCCATCCTCGCCGCTACATTCACCGTATCTCCCCACAAATCATAGGTGAACTTGCTCACACCAATTACTCCCGCCACCACCGGCCCGGAATTGATGCCGACGCGAATTGCCAGTTTTTCCCCTGTGTCGGCGGACAACTTTGCTATTTTTGCCTGCATTCCCAGGGCCATTTGGGCGATCGCCTCGGCGTGGTCATCTCTCGGCCTAGGCAATCCCCCGACTACCATGTAAGCATCGCCAATAGTCTTAATTTTCTCCACACCGTACTTTTCTGCTAACTGGTCGAAGTGGGAAAAAATCACGTTCAAGCGCTTTACCAACTCCGTCGGAGACATTCTAGCAGACAACTCTGTAAAGCCAACAATATCAGCAAATAAAACACTTACGTCGGCAAAACTGTCGGCGATCGTACTTTGCTGCGCCTTCAAGCGTTCTGCTATTGGTTTGGGCAAAATATTTAACAGCAACTTCTCGCTTTGTTCCTGTTGAACTTTGAGCGCTTCTTGCGCTAATTTTCGCTCTGTAATGTCAGAAACAGTACCCTCATAGTAGAGCAGCTCACCTTTTGCATCTCGAACAGCCCGGACATTTTCTGACACCCAAATCCGGCGCCCGTCTTTGCGGCATACCATAGATTCAAACCCAGAAACGGCATTGTCAGCCTCCATAGCAGCCACGAATTCGAGGCGGCGTGCCTGGTTAACGTACAGTTGCTGAGAAATATTTGTAATGTCGGACATCAATTCTTGTGGCGAGTCGTAACCGTACAATTTTGCCAAAGCTGGATTAGCGCTGATATAGCCTCCTGAAGGTGTGCTTTGAAAAATGCCTGCAATCGCATTTTCTACAATGCTGTGATATTTCTCTTGAGCAATGCGCAGCAATTCTTCTGCTTGTTTGCGCTGAATCAAAGAACCTAATTGAGTGGCGACTGCATTAAAAATGTCTATAAATCGCGCGTCTTTCCGACAAGGCAAAATTTTAAAAAAAACTAGCACTGCCAATACTTCATCGCCTACCAAAATCGGCACGCCAAAACCCGCTTTAAATCCGACTTCTAGTGCTATTTGACTTTGGAGAAAATCCGGGTAGCCCTGGGAAATATCTTCTACCCATTCCGGTTGCTTGGATGCCCAAACTCGTCCCGGTAGCCCTATATTCATGGCAAAGGTCAGCTTTTCGCTTTGGCTGCGGAACGAATCCATCCTCGCGTTGCTGGCATACCAGCCCGGGGCAGATTGCAGCACACTTCCTTCTGCATCGGGAATCCAAGCTTCTCCTACATCCCATCCGATTGTTTCGCCAACTTGGTGCAGAATTACTTCTAAAGCTGAGTGAAAGTCTACAGCTTCGCCGATCGCCCGCGTAGTTTCCAGCAAAAACCGGATTGATTCTTCAGCCCGCTGCCGTTCTGCGATTTCTTCCTGCAATCTAGAATTGCGATCGTGCAGTTCCCTAGCTTGCAGTTGCAGTTGGGATTGCAGCAAACGAAGGGAAAGTTGGTTTTGGACGCGGGCTAAGACTTCTTCTATTTGAAACGGCTTAGTAATATAATCTACTCCTCCTACTTCAAAAGCTTTAACTTTTTCCATCACGTCATCTAGCGCACTAATAAAAATTACCGGAATATCTTTAGTTCTTTCACTTAACTTTAACTTCTCACAAACTTGATAGCCGTTCATTTTCGGCATATTAATATCTAGTAAAATTAGATCCGGAGGAGATATTTCCGCCCCTTGCAGAGCCAGTTGTCCGTTAATAGCCTTTCTGACATGATACCCGTAACAGGTCAGCATAGTGGATAAAAGTCGCAAGTTGTCCGGCATATCGTCAACGATCAGAATGTCTTTAGGTTCCGCTGGTAATGGAATGTCGTTCATCATAATATAATTGAGTTAAATCTATAATGATATCTATCCGAAAATTTTCGACTAAATCTGTTAAAGCCTTAGCAAGATTTGCCTTAGTTTCGGGAATTTGCTCGATGAGTTCGAGGATGCGGTTGTCGTCAACGCAAAGTGCTGCTCGGTGCAACTCGATTACCCAGTCTGTGGGCATTACACTCAAATCCTCGGTGGTCAAACTTTTAAGCAGCGTCGGTGCTGAAAAAGAAGTAGAGGAGTTTTCTTCCTCATAAATATAACGCAGGTTCAGGTGATGCGCTATCTTTTCAAAGAGTACCTCTTCCCGAAACGGTTTACAGATCAAATCGTTACAACCAGCAGACAAAATTATCTGCCGCTGCTCGTCAAAAGCACTAGCCGTCAGGGCAATAATTATTGTTTCTCTACCTTCTAGAGTTTGCTTGATCTGTCTTGTCGCTTCGTACCCATCCATCACTGGCATCAGCATATCCATTAATATCAGGTGCGGCTTCCAAGTTGACTGCAAAGCAATTCCTTCTTGACCGTTAGTTGCTTCGCGGACTTCAAATCCCAGCGGTACGAGGAGCTTAACCAGCAGTTGGCGATTTTCCGCTACATCTTCAACTATTAATATCCGATAAGTTTGTTGTTCGGCTTCTAAAGCAATAACTTGTTTAACCGCCGATTTTTCTGGTTCGTCACTTTCAGTTACTAACTTAACGTAGATATTAAATCTGAAAGTTGTGCCTTTATCGATTTGACTTTCAACAGCAATATCACCTCCCATAATCCGGACAAACTGTTGGCTGATCGGCAATCCGAGACCAGTTCCCTGCATTGATTTCCGACCTGTTTCGGTTTGTACGAATGGCTTGAATAATGTGGAGATTTCCGAGGGAGAAATGCCTGGTCCAGTGTCGGCAATTTCAAAATACAATTGGGATTTGTTTTCTTCTGTGGCGTTTTTTTCTACTTGGCTGCTGACGCGCAAAGTAACGGTTCCCTGTTGAGTAAATTTAATCGCATTGCCGAGCAGGTTAATTAAAACTTGCCGCAATTTAGCTTCGTCTGTTTGAATGTACTCCGGCAAATAGTCGGTAGTTTCAAAAATTAGGCCCAAACCTTGTGAGTTGGCTTTTAGCTCCAGCATTTCTTTAAGACTGTTGAGAAGGTTGTAGAGATTGAAGCGGCTTTCATTGATTGTAATTTGACCTGCTTCTATTTTGGACATTGACAAAACATCATTGATCAGTTCCAGCAAATGTTCGCCGCTGCGGTTGATAATTTCTATGTATTCTTTTTGTTCTTCCGTGATAGAACTATTGCGAGCCATGACTTGAGAAAAACCGAGAATGGCGTTGAGAGGCGTGCGGAGTTCGTGGCTCATGGCAGCGAGAAATTGGCTTTTAGCGCGGTTGGCAACTTCGGCGTTTTCTTTAGATTTCATCAGTTCCATTGACTGCCTTTGAGTGCGGGCGAGCAATTCCGCTTGCTGTAATGCTACTCCTAGCTGAGTGCTTACATCAACTGCAACGTTGATTTCAGCTTCGCTCCACTGGCGGGGAGCTGAATTTTGATAGGATGCTAGTAATCCCCAGAGCTTTTTGCCGCAAAAAATTGGCACAATAATGTAGGATTTAGCTTGAAATTTTTCTAGCAATTGGATGTAACAATTATCGAAGCCCTGCTTGTAAATGTCTGGGACACAAAGGTAAGGTTTACCTCGGCTGTAGGCTCCGCCTTTGGTTTCTTGCAAATAGGTATCGCATACTTGTGAGGTGCTATCTAAGTTTGGGACGACGCAAAGTTCGCTGTCTAAAGCGCCTTCAGTAAGGTGAGAATCGATCTTCTGTTCTTGGATGAAAGAAACCCACTTGGGGTCACGGGATTCGGCTACAAATTCGCCACTCCAGTCTGGATTGAAACGGTAAATGGCGACTCGATCGCACTTCATGGTTTGGCGCAATTCTCGGGTTGTGGTCTGAAAAATTTTTCGGATATCTAAAGTCTGCCGCATTCTTTCAATGATGCGGGCGATCGCTCTTTGTCGTAAAGCACTTTCTTGCAATTCGGTTTCTGCTTGCTTGCGTTCGGTAATATCTACAGCCATTAATGCAATGCCGATCGCTGTACCGTTATCGTCAATTAGCTGAGTATTGTACCACTCGCAGGTGATAATTCTGCCGTCTTTGGTCATATTTTCGGAAGTGCCGCTGGATTTGGCGTTCGGGCCGTGATTGAAAATCTCAGATACTTGCTGGTTGTAGCTTTCAGGTACGATAAAATCGGAGGCGACTCTCCCTTTCGCGAATTGCTCACTGTAGCCAAAAATAGCAACGGCCGCGCGATTCCAAGTGATAATTTCTAAATTGAGGTTTAACTCGATAACTGCGATCGGCGTTTGCTGCAATAAAAATGAGATTCTTTGCTGCGATGCTAGCAGTTTCTCGTCGGCTAATTTGCGGTCTGTAATGTCATTAGCCGTGCCAAGAACTTGTTTGGGTTTACCATCAGTTGTTCTGAGAAATACTGTATCCCAACTGTGCATCCACCGCCATTCACGGTTTTTGTGTTTCATTCGGTATTGACATTCAATGACATCGCCGTCTTTGGCTTGATCCAATTTTTGAAGCCTTGCCAAAAAGTCTGACAAATCCTCGGGGTTGAGCAGCGTTGACATGATTGCTGGACCCATATCTTCTATTTCTCGGGCGGTGTATCCGAGCATCGTCGAAATTTGTCGGTTGCTGTAGACATTCCGCTGTTCAATTACATCGTAAACGTACAATAAGTTGGGATTGAAATCGGCGATCGCTTGAATGAAGTGCTGGCTTTCTCTGAGGGCGGCTTCGGTTTGTTTGCGAAGGCTAATATCTCGCCCTACGATAATCACTGAATCTGGAGTAAGCGGAGAAACCTTAGCGTCGATGCAAACTTCGCGATCTGCGAGATTCAAGCTATATTCAACATTGATGCTTTGCTTCGTTTTTAGAACTTGTTGGAGGGTATTTAATACCAAATCTGCCACAGGTTCCGGCAAGACTTCGTGGGCGGTTTTGTTAATCATCTCGCTTGGAGGTTTCACCAAAAGCGCCGTTGCTGTCGGGGCGATTTTGATGCAGCGCCCTTCTACATTTCTCACTAAAACTGTGTCAGTCATGGCGGCAAAAATAGCCCGCAATTCTGTTTCAGATTCTTGCAGAGCTTGCTCAGCGCCGATGCGGGTGCGGATTTCTGCTTGCAGCAGTTTATTTTGCCGATCAAGCTGCACAAGCCGGTTTTTTTCTCGATCGATCAGTTTAGCTTGAGCGATGGCAATCCCTACTTGAGCGGCCACAGCTTCTAACAAGTCGATTTCATCGTTAGTCCATGAACGGTAGCGATCGCACTGGTGCAAAAAGATAGCGCCGTTTGCCCGGCCTTGGTAAGAAGTGCGAATTGCCAGCATCGATTTCAACCCAACCTTGTGGCAAATCGGTTGAACAGCTTGCAAAAGAGGGTCTGAGTAAACATTGTTGGAGGCGATCGCCAGATCTTCTATCATCATTTGTACGATGTGAGGATTGCCCCAAATTGGAATGGGTACGTTCCCAATAGATTCGCACTCGGGTTCGATATACTCCGCCGCCAGAGGAATATCGACTTGGGGGGTAGTAACGTAAGTATGAATCAAACAGCGATTGACGCAGAATGCCAGACCGATTTGAGTTGCAGCTATTTGAAATATTTGTTGGGGCTGCAAGCTTGAGCGAATTTCTTGAGTTATTTTTGCAATCAGTAATTCTCGCTGAATTTGCCGTTCTAAAGCAGCTTTGGCGGAGGCCGTTTCTATTTCTGCTTGCTTGCGATCGCTGATATCAAAAAGTACGCCATACCAAACTATATCCCCATTGTCGCGAATTTCTGGTCGAGAATTAGATTGCAGCCATTTGAGTTTACCCGACGGCGTAACAATCCGCCATTCCCAGGCCAAAGGTTCTAAACTTCGAGCGCTAGCAGCAATTTGTTCTTCCAGATATTGTCGATCCTCTGGATGATTTTGAGCGAAGCACAAGTGAGGATTTTTAAATATCTCCTCACTCTCTAATTCGTAAATCTCCCGACAAGCAGAACTAATATATTCAAATTTGAAACTTCCCTCGGACTTCATTATAAATTGATAAATAACTCCCGGTATATTGACCGCCAATTTCTGGAACCGCCCTTGGCTTTCCCGGAGGGATTTTTCTGTCCGCTTGCGAAATTCTACCTCTCGTTGCAGTTGGGCATTCTGCTGTTTTAATTGTTTCGATAGCTGTTGTATAGTCAATTGACTTTCTATCCGCGCTAAAACTTCTTCCACTTGAAAAGGCTTAGTAATGTAGTCAGCACCGCCGACTTCAAAAGCTTTGACTTTGTGAGAAATTTCATTATAAACGCTCAAGAAAATCACCGGAATTTCCCGAGTTCTTTCGTTACCCTTCAGTCTTTCGCAGACTTCGTAGCCGTTCATTTTGGGCATGGCAATATCTAGCAAAATCAAGTCTGGGAGAACGGTAAAATTAGCATTTACCGCCATTTCTCCCGAAACTGCCCCCTGAACTTTATACCCTTCTTTGGTCAAAATACTTGATATTAACCGGAGGTTGTCAGGCAGATTATCAATAATTAAAATGTGAATCCTTTCTTTTTCAACTATCATCTTTTGTCTTGCCCTTCTGAATTTTCTAGTGCTAGCAGCAGATTAATGATTTAATAGGTATAGGGATTCTCTTCCCGCTAAAATCATTCATCAAACCTTTTTAACCTCAGCAAACAGAGGATTAATTTTAGAGATTAGCCAGCGACTAACGCACCTTATATTCGTCCAACTTTTTGGCTGCTTGTCTTAAGTTCGTCACTCAAATCAACCGCATTTTTGTCATATTTTATTGCAAAAATAAATCTCATTATTCGCTGCAAAAATTAAGTAGACCGAAAAAAAATCAGGACTTAGGCACTCCCGACCACAGAAACCGGTTTTTTTTAACTCTGTTCAAGGGCTCCGACAAAGTATTTTCGTACCCAAAACCCGGTTGATGCGTCCAGGACTGTTTTTTGGTTGACTTTAGGGTTAAAAGTCCCTGGAGGATCACGCAAGCTTCTTGACATTGTGCTGCCACCTTACCTTCAAAGGGTTTTAGCAGAGATACAGCCTGCTACGGTGGCCAGACGCGAAGCAACCGGATTTTTACTGTTACCCCGGGCTGCAACGCGTCTTTTCGTGAAAAAACCTGGTTGTTTCGGACCCGCGCGTCAGTCTTAAGATATTTATAGGTAACTAAGAGTATAGATCGACCAGCCCGCACTTAATGCCAACTGTATCAACTCTTTTCTCGGTCTTTTTTATGCCAGCAATTCCTTAAGTTTAGCAATATTTTCATCGCTGAGGGAGATTTTAATTTCCAGTTCTCGGTCAGCCTCCCACAGCAGCAAAATATTATCTTCCCCCAAGGCGATTTCGGGATTGTTCAATTCAAGTGTTTGATATTTAATTTCGGGAAATCCTATGCAAATTACCATTTCTGATTCTAACTGAGGATAGATGTACAATTGCTGTAGCAGGTTGTCTAGTTCTAGTTTCTGAACAGTGTTGTGACGTTGGACAGGAGAACCGCGTTTGTACCAATAGAGAGTATCCTCACGGATTTCTGGATTGATTATCACAAATGTTTCGTCAAAACGCTGGGGGTGCCAGTGAATTTCGCTGAGACCGCCGATTTGCGGAATCAGTCGCTCTACCCAGCTAATTTCTTTGCCGTTGAGGTTTCCCCACCACTGACTGATATTATCGAGGCTGTCAGCATTTTCGGGGTTGTTGCTGCCGGGCTGCCAGACTGTTTTTAGTGGTTGCATATAATACAGGTTCTCCAGAGATTTAAATTTGAGATTGCAGGCTTTCCATTGGTGATTCATTCGTTCTACAATAATCTTAATGGACTTACCAATTATTTACCACGACGATTACGTTGCACCCCTGCCACCGGATCACCGCTTCCCGATGGCAAAGTTTCGGATGCTTTACCAGATGCTGCTCGCGGACGGGGTAGCAGATAAATCGCAATTTCACACTCCCGAACTTGGGCCTCAAGAATGGATTGAATTAGTCCACGACCACCGCTACGTTCAAGCTTACTGCAACGGGACGCTCGATGACAAAGCGATGCGGCGAATTGGTTTGCCTTGGAGTCGGGCCCTTGCTAATCGCACTTGCACTGCGGTTGCAGGGACGGTACTAACTGCCAAGCTCGCTTTAGAATGCGGTTTGGCTTGCAATACAGCAGGCGGAACTCATCACGCTTTTCCTGCTTTTGGGTCGGGTTTTTGTATTTTTAATGATTTGGCGATCGCCTCTCGCGTTTTGCAAAAAATAGGTTTAGTTCGCAAAGTTTTAATTGTCGATTTAGACGTGCACCAAGGAGACGGAACCGCTGTAATTTTCCAAGATGACAGCAGCGTTTTTACTTTCTCGATGCACTGCGAGGTTAATTTTCCCGGGACTAAACAAAAGGGCGATTTAGATGTACCTTTGCCTGTCGGTATGGAGGACGACGAATATTTACAAACATTGGATAAATTTTTACCAGATTTGCTTTCAAATGTCAAGCCAGATTTAGTTTTGTACGATGCCGGAGTAGATCCTCATCATGGTGACAAACTGGGAAAATTAGCTTTAACTGATACGGGGTTATTTCGCCGGGAAATGCAAGTTTTATCTACTTGTTTGGCCGGGGGTTATCCAGTGGCCTGTGTGATTGGGGGTGGCTATTCCGATGACATGAATGGGTTAGTTTATCGACATTCGCTTCTGCACCGAGCTGCAAGCCAAGCCTACAGGCAGTACCGACTTTGATGCAGAGCGGCGAGATTTAAAATTGACTTCAGTATTGTGGGCGATATGATTGCGTGTTTAGGGTGTCAATTAATACTAAAAGCTGGCTAAAGTGGCATTAAAATAAATAGCCCGCATTCAATCGTAGTGTATTGTATGGACTCCAATTCCTTAAATATCGGAGAAGATGGGGCTAAAGAACCGACTTTGATGCCGATCGACAATCGCTACCTGCTCGTCGTCCACATCAAATGCTCCTGCGACTCCAAACGCAGCAGGTATCTCGATTTAATGTGGGCTAAAGACCTAACCGAACAATTCAAGTATTTGAAAAACTTCACGCTAGCATCTCCGTGCGTGCGAGAAACCCCCCCAGAAAATACAATAGAGGTGGATTCGGAAACATCATTTGCTGATGCTAAATTTATTGACCTTCCCTCCGCAAATAGCGAAAGCCAAAGCAATATTGCTGCTGCCGGCAACGGTTGCCCAACTTTGGGGGGCGATCGCATCTTCAGATATCGTACAAAGCGGCGTAGCAAGCTGGCCGATTCCGATGGCATGGTTAGTGATGCCAATAGTCCTGATACAACGGAAACCATACCTGGTCTTAGTCGAGTCCGCACCGTGGCGGCTGCTACCGGGCACCCCTGCCAGCATTAAAGCCAAAATTAAAGCTTACATATACGAAACATTGAATCGCTGGTCCATCAACAGCGCCGACTTGACAATCTTTAGCCAGGCAGAATACCAGCAAAGTTTATTAACAAAACGACACAAACAAAGTCACATAATTCATGCTTCGTGGATAGATGAAGAAAATATTATTTCCGAAGCAGACGCGACAAAAATATGGCACGAAAAACTATCTGCCTCGCCCAAACAACTAAAAATTCTATTTGCGGGCAGATTGCATCCAAATAAAGGCCTGTTACTGCTCCTAGAAGCAATGAAAATCTTGGACGAGGAAAACATTGCCGTCAAGCTGGACAGACTAGGTGAAGGCGAACTGTTAAGCAACTGCCAAGCAGCCCGTAAGGCGATGCAAAAATCGGTACAGATCGAACTTTTGAGAACTATAGCAATCCTTGCAGGAGTCATAAATTTTTTACCCCACCCCAGCCCTCCCCGAAGCCGCGGTCCGGGAGTAAGAAATTCACAAATGATTTAGGATTGCTATATTCCTTACTGCAGAGAATTCTTCGGGCGGCTGCAACAATAATATCATGCTGTTGTTCCAGCACCTCAGACGAACAGCCCAGAATAGTATACGATGCTGATTCCCAGACCGTATCGGTACTGGCCAACCACACAGCCGGACTCCGGGACTGCATTGAAAACGGCATCACAGGCTTGATCGCTAATTGCAAGGACCCCGTTGCTTTAGCAAACTTGCTCAAACAGTCGGGAAAAAACTTGAACCTACTTCAAAATATGGGCATGGCAGGTCTGAAATATGCTCGCAGCCTGACTCACGAAGAAATGCACCGGCAGCGGTGGCAGCTTTTGTTAATTATGGTGGACCAATCAAAAAAGTAGGCGATACCTGCACTCCGGGCGATCGCTCCAGCTTGCTAGATCGGTACAACTTGAGTTAAAAAGTTGTTAAACAAACAACCGCACTTATGTCCAATTCCAGCGATCCCAATCACCCGTATCCACTGCTGGTTGTCATTGTTAACTACCGAACCTCTAGTTTGACAATTGACTGCTTGCGCTCTCTAGTTAGCGAAGTGCAATCGCTGCCCGGTATGCGGGTTGCAGTTGCCGACAATGCTTCAGGCGACAGTTCTACCGAACAAATACCAGCCGCGATCGCCTCAGAAGGCTGGAGTGAATGGGCATCCTTCGTTCCCCTAGACCGCAACGGCGGATTTGCCTTCGGCAACAACGCCCTCATCCGTCCCGTCTTGCAATCCCCCAATCCCCCCCCTTACTTCCTGCTGCTCAACCCCGACACTATAGTTCGCCCCGGCGCCCTCAAAGCCCTCGTCGATTTCATGGAAACTCATCCCGACGCCGGCATCGCCGGCAGCCGCTTGGAAGATCCCGACGGTACTCCCCAGGAGTCAGCCTTTCGGTTTCACACCCTAGCCAGCGAGTTCGATTTCGGCTGGCGTCTTGGCCCTTTGTCGAAGTTATTGAAAAACTGGGCCGCAGTGCCTCCCCTTTCCCAAGAAATCTGCCAAACTGATTGGGTAGCTGGAGCCAGCATGATCGTTCGTCGCGAAGTATTTGAAAAGATTGGCTTGATGGATGAAGCTTATTTCATGTACTGCGAAGAAATGGACTTTTGCCTGCAAGCGAACAAAGCTGGCTGGAGTTGCTGGTATGTACCTGAAAGTCGTGTTGTCCACTTAGTCGGCCAAAGCTCAGGCGTCACCGACACCAAAGCAGCCCCCAAGCGGATGCCGACCTATTGGTTTGATTCCCGGCGACGCTACTTTATCAAGAACTATGGCTTTCTCTACACAGCCTTAACTGATGTATGCTGGGCTTCGGGTTTTGCTGCGTGGAGGGTGCGCCGCGCAGTGCAAGGCAAGCCAGACCGGGATCCGCCAAACTACCTCAAGGATTTCCTGCTCAATAGTGTATTTTTCAAAGGAGGTGAGATTGAAAAATCCAAAAATTATTAAGGGATTTTTGTAAACAAGTCTAAGCTCGCTCAAGAGTCGTGTTAATTATAACCAGTAAAGCATTACCTGAGGTAGGAAAACAATTGGTATTTTTCATAAAAGGAACTGGGTTCATCCTTCAATAAAAACCAAAAAAACAGCCGCTTATTGCCTAGTTCTAGAAAGAGATAAAACAAGACAGAATGTTGAGTAAAGCTTATGGTAACGCAGCCAAACTTAATAACAAGTGAAAATCAAGTAGAAGCTCCTGCACTAGGACTGTGGCAGCAAATTAAAGAAGACTGGATTGCTCATGGTCGGGATTGGACAAAACCGGGATTTCGTGCCGTAGCAGTTCAACGCTTCGGTGTCTGGAGAATGAAAGTTGAACCGAAGCTACTGCGCGCTCCGTTGAGCATTCTGTACAGATCGCTCTACCGCAAAATCCGCAATACTTACGGGATAGACTTGCCGTACACTGTGAAGCTCGGCCGCCGGGTGGTGATTGAACATCAGAGTGCTATTATCATCCACGGATATTGTACGATCGGCGACGACTGCATTATCCGCCAAGGCGTAACCCTGGGAAACCGCTATTTGGAAAAACCGCTAGAATCGCCTCAATTGGGCGATCGGGTGAACGTCGGCGCCGACGCAAAAATCCTCGGCAAAGTGTACCTGGGAGACGATGTAAATATCGGCGCCAATGCGGTAGTTTTATCAGATGTTCCTGCAGGCAAAACAGCAGTGGGCATCCCCGCCAAGATTCTTGCATCTACTAATAACCACGAAAATGCTTAAATCAACCGTTCAGAAAATCCTCCGCCACCTTGCCATGCCATGCGGCAAGTTCTCCCGCCTCTACACCAAATTCTGCCACCCCAGTACCGAAGAATACACCGAATTTCTCCGCCGCCACGGCAACTTGTACGCGATCGGCTCTAATTGCAGCATCCTGCCCAGCATTGTCTTTACAGAGCCCGCCTACGTCGGCATCGGCAACAACGTCCACTTCTCCTCCTGTACCCTGATTGGCCACGACGGCTCGATCGCCATGCTCAACCGAGCTTACAACGTTAAACTAGATTCCCTAGGCAAGATAGACATCCGCGAGAAAGTATTTATCGGCTACGGGGCGATCATCCTCCCCAAAGTCACCATCAGCTCAAATGCGATCGTCGGCGCTGATGCAGTCGTCACCAAAGATGTCGCCGAGGGCGATATAGTTGCCGCCGTCCCCGCCAGACCGATCGGCTGCGTCGAAGACTTAGTGAAAAAATTGCAAGCCCAAACTCAAAGGCTGCCCTGGGCCGATTTAATTAACAGCCGCGAGGGCGGCTTCGACCCCGTAATCGAACCCCAGCTCGTACAGTTGCGAGTTCGCACTTCTACAGCAAGACACCAACTTCAACTGTGGCGCGATCGGCGACTTTGCGACAACCAACTTTTAACAAATAACGCTTGAATTTTAGATGGAAAATTCAATTAAAACAAACAGAGCGCTTAGGGTGAACTTTCTCTGTTCTCTCAAGCCAGTTAACTGTGTGGAGATGCAAGCAATCTCCCTACTCAGATTAGAGAATCATCTTAAGGTAAACTGCACAAATAGGCACAATTATCTACATCATCAAAAAAATGCACAAACCATGGTTTAGTCAATCACTAAGCCAAGGGTTTCTGCTGCCGAAGCAGACTGGAGCAGCAAACAAGCTGGCAAGAGGTGGGAGCCTAGCCCCTAACTGTTCAAATCTATCCGCAACTATCAAAAGTGGCTGCCGCAGGGTGGGATTTTAGGCTATTTTTTATGCCGTTTGAACATCATTCAGTATCAATTCTGGAGCGTTGTAACTGCAACAGACATCCCTTTAAACTGCCAAATACAAGGAGGACTGCTGCTGCCTCATCCTAATGGCATTGTCATTCATCCAAGTGCTTCCATTGGCCCTAATTGCCTGATTTTTCAACAGGTGACAATTATGGCTGATGTCACAATCGGCGGTCACGTCGATATTGGTGCAGGAGCGAAAATAATTCGCTCCGTAACTATCGGCGATCATGCTTTGATTGGTGCCAATGCTGTGGTGATTTGTGATGTGCCACCAGGTGCAACGGCGGTGGGAATACCGACAAAAATAATCGAAAAAAAAAACCAGGAAGTCTGAAAAATAATTTCTAGAAGTCGCAGAAAAATAAAATTAGCTCGACTTTTATTAAAGTATAAAAGGAACTGCTCAGTAGTCGAATACAAGAGGTAAAAATTGAAACAAATTGGATTAGTGGCGATCGGACGCAATGAAGGCTCACGGCTTCGCAAGTGTTTAATCGAGGCGATCAGACAAGTTGCCTGGGTCGTCTATGTCGATTCTGGCTCAACAGACGGTAGCCTAGAGTTAGCCCGGTCGATCGGAGCCGATACAGTTGAACTCGACTTATCTATACCCTTTACCGCAGCACGCGCCAGAAATGAAGGCTTTGCCCGCTTGCTGCAATTAGTTCCAGACATCGAATTTGTCCAATTTGTAGACGGCGACTGCGAAATCGTTGACGGATGGATCGATCGCGCTGAGAGCGAACTCGCCGCCAAACCCGACGTAGCAGCAGTATGCGGTCGCAGGCGTGAACGATACCCCGAAGCCAGCATCTACAACCAATTGTGCGACATCGAGTGGGATACCCCGGTCGGCGAATCCAAAGCCTGCGGTGGCGATTTCATGATCCGGGCCTGGGCCTTTCAGCAAGTCGAGGGTTTCAATCCTGCACTAATAGCCGGCGAAGAACCAGAAATGTGCGTGCGGTTGCGCCAAAAAGGTTGGAAAATCCTCCGCTTAGATGCAGAAATGACCATGCACGACGCGCAAATGACCAGTTTCGCTCAGTGGTGGAAACGCGCTCAAAGAGCGGGTTACGCCTACGCCGAGGGTTCCTGGATGCACGGAAGCAAACCGGATCGCCATTGGGTCAAAGAAACCCGAAGCGCCTGGCTGTGGGGATTAGTCCTACCAGCGCTAGCCTTGGCAATGGCATTGCCGACAGAAGGCTGGAGCCTGTTACTATTGAGTGGCTACCCCTTAGCAACCTATCGCATATATAACTATTATCTAAAGCATCGGGATATCACAACTAAAGACGCTGCCATCTACGCTGTGTCTTGCGTATTAGCCAAATTTCCCCACCTACAAGGTCAAATCCAGTTTCACCAGCGCCGATTGCTGGGCCAGCAGAGCAAGCTAATCGAATACAAAACAACCAACTCTATTAATTCAGCAAGCTAGAATTACAGCTAACGGCCGACAAAGTGCATCCCTCCTTAGCAAACAAATGAGTAATAAAAAATTAAAACTTTTACTAATTGTAGAGCAGTGCAATCCTGACTGGGCATCTGTACCTTTGGTGGGCTACAAGTATTTTCGAGGAATTAACAATTTAGTTGATGCAACACTCGTTACCCATATTAGAAATAAACAAGCTCTTGAAAAACGCCCCGAATACGAAAAATTTTTCTACCTGGAGGCAGGAAAATCCAGCAAACAATATTATAAAAGGGTCGAAAAATTTACGGCAAATGGAGGAGTAAATTGGTCTCTTTATAAGGCCTTTATCAACCCAATTTATGAAAAAAAGTTTAATCAGCAAGTCTCTCAAAAATTACCAGGAAAAATCCTCAACAGAGATTATGACATAGTTCATGCAATTACCCCGATGATGCCACGTTATCCGTCTAAGGTAGTCAGTGTGTGTCAGCCGACTCCTTTTATTCTAGGGCCTCTGAATGGGGGCATCCCCTTTCCACCGGGGTTTCAAGAAACGACCCGACAAGAATTTGCTCAATTCAACTTTTTGAGAGCAGTGGGGCGAGCATTAATTCGAGGTTATGTAGAAACATACAAAAAAGCCGATAAAATCTTAGCAGGTTCAACATATACTTTAAATATGCTAAAAGATTTGTTTGCAATCCCTGACCAAAAAATTGATTTGTTCTACGAAAATGGCATTTCTGAGGATTTTTTAAATCAGACAAATATCTCCCATAAAGATGTCAGCCATATCAATCTTCTTTTTGTGGGAAGATTAGTTCCTTACAAATGCGCAGATATAGTCATAGAGTCTATTGGAAAATTAGACTCTGCAATTAAAAGTAAAATACGCTTAACAATAGTAGGAGATGGCTCAGAAAGAAATAACTTGGAAAACAAAGTGAAGGAGCTTAATTTAGGTGAAATAGTAAGCTTTGCCGGATGGGTCAATCAACAAGAAACTGTGGATTATTACAGAAAATCAAATATTTTTTTCGTTCAGAGAATTTGGCGGAGCAGTGGTAATCGAAGCTATGGCTTGCGGACTGCCCTGTATTGTGGCCAACAACGGCGGTATTGGGGAATATGTAACTGAAGAAACAGGTTTTAAGATCGAGCCAAGTTCTAGAGAGTATCTTACCCAAGAATTAACAAACAAAATAAAAATTCTGGTGGAAGATGATAAGCTGCGGAAAAGTATGTCATCTCAAGCGATCGAAAGAGCCAAAGAGTTTGAATGGGATCGAAAGGCAGAAAAAATTGTTGAAATTTACCAAAAAACGATCGGCGAGAAAGCCCGGACGCTGACGGAGAACAAATAAGCCTCCTGTCGCTCTAAAAATACGGTGCGAGTCCAGACAGATCCAACTTAGTATAAACTTTTATAAAGCCCGTATAGAGATGTAAACTGACAGCTAAAAACAAATTTGCCTCGTCTTAGTGACAGATGTTTTAATCTAGAGAAAAGCACAGCAAATCAAGGCTGAAATCCCATGAAAATTGGCTACCTAATTCCCGAGTTCCCCGGACAAACTCATATCTGGATGTGGCGCGAAATCTGCCACATGAGAGAGTGGGGAACTCAAATTCAGATGTTTTCTACAAGGCTTCCATCTCCAGAATCCCAAGCCAGGCACGCCTTTGCTTCCTCAGCGGCAGCAGAAACCTTTTACCTGTGGCCGCAGAGTAAATCCTATATATTGGGGGCGTTATTGTGGGCGCTGTTTGCAAGACCGATCGGTTTTTGGCAAGCTATTTGGCTGAGCTTAACGCTAAACGTTGAAGAACGTCCCCGGTGGCGTTCTACACTGCCGCTAGTATTGCCTGCTTGCATCTTAGCCCGCGAAGCTGTTGCTCTCAAGATCGACCACCTCCACAGCCACAGTTGCTCTAGGGCGGCAATTCTGGCGATGATGCTCAAGCGGCTGACTGGCATTCCTTATTCTCTGACCTTGAATGCGAATATCGATTGGTGGGGCGGGGCGATGGCCGAAAAAATGGCAGATGCCCAATTCACGATCGCCATTACGGAATGGTTGCTTGAGGAGATTCGGCGGGACTATCCCAATTTGCGGCAGGATCAGGCAATTCTCGGTCGCATCGGTGTGGATACCAAAAAGTGGACGCCGGAGCAAAAAGCTGTGAAGGGAGAGCTGGAAGTATTTCAAATTATTACTGTCGGCCGCTTACACTCTAGCAAAGGTCACGATGTGCTGATTCGGGCGATCAAAACACTTGTCGATGCGGGTCGGAATGTTAAGTTGACAGTTATAGGAGCAGGGCCAGAACGCCAGGATCTGGAATCTCTAGTGGGGGAACTCGGTTTGTCTAATTTAGTTGAGTTGGCAGGCTCGGTATCTGAAGATCGGATTATTGAGTACATGAAGCAATCCGATATCTTCGTACTTGCGAGTCACGCGGAGCCACTCGGGGTGGCGTACATGGAAGCAATGGCAATGGAAGTTCCGACGATAGGAACTAATGCCGGAGGCGTTCCTGAAATTATAACCGACGGTCGCGACGGCTTGCTGGTGTCGCCTGGAGACGAGCAATCGCTGGCACAGGCGATTTCGCGCCTGATGGAAAATTCCGACTTGCGAGTCCAATTGGCCCGCTGCGGTCGTGGGACGGTCGTAGAGCGCTTTGACAGCCGCATCGGTGCAGCTACCCTCTATCAAAAGCTTTTCGGTACCCTACCCAAAGACAGCCAACACCTGAATTAGTTTTGAATAGTGAGTCAATTCACTTGCCAACTAAAAACGGGTTAACCCCGTATTGAGGTTAACCCGGGAGCTTGGGAACGAGCAGATCAATTAGTTTTGCACTACCAGCTTGACGTTGGCGTTTTGCAAACCGCGCTGCTTGACTGCTGCCAAGGTCTTGTTAACTGCATACTTCTGGTTGATGGAGTTGATTAACTCAGTTTGATTGTGCTTTTTGGCGACGCCCCAGAGGTCGGCAATCAGGTCAAAGGAACCATCACTATTGCGAGACCAACCCAGGTCATATTCGCCTTCCAGAATCGCCACGATGTCGGAGCGAACGCGCTGACCATTATAACCACGAACATCAGCTTCTGACTTGACTGAAATGCCCAAGTCGCGCAGCGATGCTTTCAGGATTTCGGCATCGGTGATTTTGGTACGCAGAGTGCTAAAGTGAGACATTGGATTTCCTCCTAATAAAACTGAGAGAGAAACAACAACGGTCTGGATTTAACGGTGCCGCTGGGCGGCTCTTCAATCGAACTGCTAGCTGTTGCTAGCCTTTGCTCCTGTTTGGACCAGGAGAAAGCTTTTAGAATTCCATTCGCTGGTATTCAGCGACGGAAGACGCAGCGGGCCGTGCACGCTGTCTAGCCCAATCTCGCAGGGCGGTGACCTGTTCGGTCATTGTTTTAGACAGTGGCATTGTGGATTTAATGGCCGCGATGATGTCGAGCTGCGTAAACTCTCGATCTTGAGCGAAGGCTTCGTACATGGCTGCTACTAGCGCTTGCTCAATCTCTGCACCTGAAAAGCCGTCGGAAACATTGGAAAGTTGCTCTAAATCGAAGCGAGTAATTTCCCGACGCCGCTTTGAGAGGTGAATCTTAAATATATCTTGGCGTTCTTCTTTGGTAGGCAGGTCAACAAAGAAGAGTTCGTCGAACCGACCTTTCCTCAAGAATTCTCCCGGCAACCGCTCGATTCGGTTGGCTGTTGCCATTACGAAGACTGGGGAAGTCTTTTCTTGCATCCAAGTGAGGAAGGAACCGAAAATCCGGCTGGAGGTGCCTCCGTCTGAGTCGGCCGAACCAGTGCCTCCTGCAAAGGCTTTGTCTAGTTCGTCGATGAAGAGGATGGCTGGAGAGATGGATTCTGCTGTTTTGAGGGCGTTGCGGAGGTTGGCTTCTGATCGACCCACCATCGAGCCGTCGTAGACTCTACCCATATCTAGCCTCAGCAGGGGCAGTCCCCAGAGGCGGGAGGTGGTCTTGGCAATCAGCGATTTTCCGCATCCCGGTACGCCGAGAATTAACATCCCTTTTGGTTGGGGCAGACCGTATTCTCTCGCCCTTTCTGTAAAGGCGTTGGAACGCTGCCTGAGCCACCTTTTGAGCTCTTCTAAACCCCCCACTGCATCCAGGGTTTCGTCTTCTTCTATGAACTCTAGAATGCCGTTGCGCCGAATTAATTGCTTTTTCTCCGACAGAACGATGTCTACTTCTTCTTCTGTTAGCCGCCCAGTAGAAACTTGGGCTTTGCGATAAACTTTTTCAGCTTCGTCCTTGGTCAATCCCAAGGCTGCTTTTAAAAGTTTTTCTCGCGCTTCTGTGGTAATGCGTCGCGATTTCGTTTGCTCCAACTGACCAGACAATACTTGGTTGAGTTCCTTCATGTCTGGGAGCGCGAAGTCTAATACCACTACTTCCTTTTCTAGCTCGATCGGAATTTGCTGCAAAGGAGACATCAGTATAATTGTCTTTTGCGTTCCTTTGAAGTTGGCGATCGCATCGCGCAACCACCTCGTTACCGGAGGAGAATCTATAAAAGGATGCAGATCTTTGAAAATGTAGATGCTAGCGTTACTGTTGGGTTCTCGCTGCCTGATCACCCATTCAATTGCTGCCTCTGGCGAGACGGTGTTGTGCTGGGTGGTGGTGCGGGGTTGACCGTACTCCACAATGCCGTGAGTTACAGTCCAGATAAATACTCGTCGCTGTGGTTTGGCTTGAGCTATTGTCGATATTGCTTGCTCACACCGCTCTTCCTCGGATGTCACGAGGTAGATCAGAGGATATTGAGCTTGGATTAGAATACTGATCTCTTCTTGCATAGTCCTCGACCCACTAGAGACGGTGCTATCTTTGCTGAATCTCAATGCTGCCCTTGGCCCTGTTACTGAAAATTTCAGTTCTAGCTTTTTGGGGAAGCAAGGCATTCTTAGCAGGGAACCAATTCTTCCTCTCCCGGTTTGGCCGTGCTGGCACTGACGCCCGACACCTGCTTTACTGGAAGCTCCTGCTCAGCCAATACGCTTGGCTGACTTGTTATCGATGCCAGTTCTCCATCTCGCATTACTACTGAACCCGTGCATTCTGGACAGTTGTATACCCGATGGGTTTGTCCGTAGGAGGCTTCTACTTCGTCAACCAGTTCGGGATTTCCTAGGTAGAAGACAATTGCCCTTTCTGCAATTGATGACATCGGTTCTGTTTCGACTGCGGCTCGGATTTTGAGCTGGCGATGCAGTTCTGGTGGAAGATACAATGTAACTTTTTGCTTTTCTTGCATATGACAGTGAATTGACTTACCCGGGTATGTATATCAGATTAGCCGCTTCATTCTTTGCTGTCAAGCCTCTATGCTGCTTTAGCGTCATCTTGTAATATTTCGTTACACTTGACGTAACTCTGGGGCAGTTAACAACGGAAAAGTTAGGGGTGTAGCTGATGAGGTTGAGGTGCAGCGGCAGGTATGGGTAGCGTCAAGGACGATCGACCAACTATAAATATGAACAATAGATATATATAGCCTTTCTCAGAAAGATGAGGTACTCATGGGCATAGGGCATAGGGCATAGGGCATAGGGCATAGGGCATAGGGCATACCTCACTTTTCTGAGAACCGCTATAGAACCCATTTGGGATCTCTGAGGAGATGGTAAGATCAAGAATAAATGCCGTACTCCAGCAGCTTAACCGACGAAGAGTGGAAACTCATCGAACCCTTACTGCCCCAGAAGAAGCAAACAAAACCACCGCGTTGGACAAAGCGAATATCCAAACTTCAAAATAAAAACAAAGACTTTGGTTGATTTGTTTACGGCCTAATGGCGACCAGTTACTTCTGTAAGAAGACAAAAGATAGTAATTAGATTACGGAGATTCTAAATAACCCATGCAAATAGATCAGGTCATTGAAACGTATAATTATGGAGCCGCAAATTACGATGTAATTATGCAACGCTACTGGCATGTAGAGCGTGAACCTTTCATCAATTCTTTAAACCTAAATTCCGGGCAGACTGTACTGGATGCAGCAGTGGGAACGGGGCTGAATCTTCCAGCATATCCTCCCTACGTGCATGTGACGGGAGTTGACCTTTCTGAGGGTATGTTGGATGAGGCGCGTAAAAAATATGTATCTGCTAATGTCACCCTAAAAGTGGCAGATTTGCAAAATCTTGATTTTCCAGATAATAGCTTTGATGCAGCAGCATCAGGATTTACCCTTTGTGTGGTTGACGATCCCGTTCGTGCCCTTCAAGAAATTTTGCGGGTGACTAAGCAGAACACACTCATTGCTATTCTCGATTATTGTAAATCCCGAAACCCAGAAGTTCAAAAATGGCAAGAATTAATTAAAGATGCAGCATTAAACCTAGGCTTTCCAACCGGAAAAATTAAGTGGAATGCACTGATGGATTATGACGAATTAATTTATGGCAGTAATCTTCCCATTGAGGTGCTTCAAGACAACCGGATAGAAAGCTCAAACCCTTTTTGTTGTGGTTGCCAACTGCTTATAAGAAACTTGAAAAATTAGCAGTCACAGCATTGAGTTGTTCAAAAAATATGGAAAAAAGCTATCCTCTATTACTAATGAGCAACTTAATGCAGCAAAAGAACTTTATTCAACCATAAATGATAATACTCGCGTTCGTTTTGCGAGGATTATGTCATCTCCAACTCTAATATTATCGGGCTTGTATATTTAGCCTGCTCGCTCTTGATGGAAAAGGGAGTGAGATGGAAATATCTATGCAACCGGACATAATATCGAACCATCCTTATCACGCTTACAGTAGAAACGAAAGCATGTCAATCGAAACGATAAGCTGTATTCCTAAGCTGCCAGACCCCGTATCTTGTAGTACCGAGTTTGCCCGCCATCTCCATGATGCGCTTCTTAAAGTAGGGGCGGCTTATATCCCTGTAGCTGGGTTGATTGAAGACAGCCACTTGTTAAGCAGCTTGCAGTCCTTATTTGCCCTAGATGAGGTACAAAAGCGATCGATTGCTAAACAACTTCCTTCACCCTGGCAGGGGGTATATATTGCCTTGGGTGAAGAGCAACTGGCTGATGGGCAGGAAGACTACAAAGAAGTACTCGATATTAATTTAGAGAACGGCACTTACGCTCAATGGATCGAGCGACGACAGCAGAGTAATGGGCATACTAGCACCTCCACTCCTGTTAATGTTAAGGATTTTCTCAGTAATAGTGAAGACCTGGCAAAAATTATCCAGTCGTTGTGTCATATCTTTAAGATATTGCAGGAACAAGCGAATCATGTCCTAGCTGCCCTAGAAACCATTTATCAGCAACTTCCAGATAGCCTTGTAAAGCAACATGGTGAAAACAGTACATTACGGTTGCTGCATTACCCTTCTGCCTCTCACTTGAGTCTCGGTACTACCCGCCTGGGAGCACATCAAGACTACTCTGGCATTACCCTGCTTTGGCAAGATTCTACAGGGGGACTAGAAATTTTGACTCCTCAGCAGGAATGGATTGGTATTGATATTCCCTCAGGTTATATTGGAATAATTGCAAGTGAATTAATGCAACGATGGAGTGGAGAAACGCTTCATGGTGCTCCTCATCGCGTTCAGATTACTAATGTCCAGCAAGCTCATATGGCACGCTACTCGATCGCGTTTTTCTGCGAGACTAACCACGATTGTATAGTCTATCCAAGAGCATTGATCGCTGGTACAAACACAAGTATTGAAAATCCCATTGCTATTAAAAATTTTTTAAGCAATAAATATGACCAAATTCTAATAAACTTAGATTTATAGAATCGTTATTAGTAAGCATCCTTCGACATTTTTTATAACGATTCTCACTCATACTGATGAAACCTTTATTATACCATTTCCCTAAAAATATGCTATAATAACAAGGAGATTTTGAGGACTTTTGCATGAAAGTAAATTACCCTGAAAGAATTGATTTAAGCCTTGGGGAATTAAAAATAATTTTGTCGGAGCAACGAACTATAGCGGGAGCATGTCACTTTTGCAGTGAGCAATTATACTCATGCAGGTTTTCCCTGATTACCAATTAAGCCGTTTAAGTAAGCACAACGATGAGCTAATACTTGTCCCACATGTTCTGATTTCCAACTCGCTCCTGATATTTTA
>NZ_JANMZH010000036.1:0-1687 GCF_031383065.1 Microcoleus sp. OTE_8_concoct_300
GCATATTTCAAGGCAATGAAATGAGGAAAAAGCAGGTGCAAAAATATGTATCTCGCCGCAAAGAACCTAAAAAAAGATATCGAAGACGGAGTACATTTGGTGTAGGTTTAGATGGAGAAAAGTGGGTGAATTATTTCGAACAATATTCTAACGAGGTAGAACAGTTAATGAAGTTAACTCCTTCTAAACGCCGCTTTTACCAACAAGGTATGCGGGCTGCAACCCTTATACAGTCTATCTCGTAGACCTCTTTGTCACCCCCCCCAGGTCCACAACCAGATCTTGTCTGTTTTTTTTTACATAAGTTTGTAATTCATCGAGTTCACCAACTTCTGGAATGACTTCAGGGTCATAAACATCTGGTAACAGTTTTCCGACTTGTTTTACCCAATTTATTACCGTGGTATGATGAACTCCCTTAACTCGTTCTATCGCCCGTAAACCCATACCATTGACGTACATTTTTAGGCAATCACGTTTGATGCTCTGGCTATAACCTCGATGGGGTTCATACTGATTGATGAATTGACGACCACATTGGACACAAATGTGATTCTGTTTTCCTTTCTTCTTGCCGTTTTTACGGATATGGGTTGATTTACATTCTGGGCATTGCATAAATTATTCCTCCTATTCATACTCTAACTCAGCAACGCCGAAAAGCGTTAGCTTTCCGATGATTCTGCCAAAGACTGCACAAAAAGAAAGTCACTCTCACTCAGCGGTGGGACGGGCTGTACGGCATAATCGATTGCCAAATCTAAAGCCGCCTCCTGATAAACCTGTTCCAAAATCTCAGCTAAATTCACAACAGGTTCTTCATCTGGTGGCTGCAAAGGAAACAAGAATTGGGGAATCGATTCGGTTACATTAAACGGGTAAAGTTCAGCTTCAGGACGGAGATTAGCGCGACTGACTAGAATCCGGTAGTCCGTGAGAATCCCTTCTGTCATTGGCATAAAGTTTCCCGTTCTCAGCAGATCGATTTCAACCAAATGAGTAGCACTGTTCAGAATTTTTTGTCGCTTGGTTAGGTATTTGTCTCGACCTTCACCCACTCGTTTATTCTTGGGTGATAGAACTTCTACAACCGTTACCACCTTCCCAGTCTTGACCTCCCGAATTTCTAGATAGCGTTCTGTGATTTCTTCAGTCAGGGGCAATGTTACTCGAATTGGTTTAGTTAAAACCCCAGTTGTTACACGATTCGGGACTCCCGAGGTTTCAGGGTTTTGTTGAAAAACGGAGGCATCTGGAATACCGACCAGTAGAGAATCCATGTAAACCCGTTTCTCTACAGCAGCTCGGTACTTGGGTATGAGTGAGGGATTAAGCGATCGGGCCAACTCGATAATCAGCCAGGAGTGAACTTCTGACCACAAAGTAGGATTTTCAAGATAAGGATTCATTCCTGGAAAATGCAGTTTCATAGGAATATCTCTGTTCTGTACAAAACTCATTATGACATAATTGTTGATTGGCTGCACTAATAACTCTTACATACTTAGAGTTTTGTCGATCAAAAAATCCCACAGTTCTCAAAGTTACCTGGGGGGGTGACAACCCGCCTGAAACCCATAGTTAGTAAGGATTGAGCCTACTTGTGGTAAAAAAAGATAGGCAGCAGAATTGTTACACGCTTGCCTATCCAAAACAATAATGATACCAACATTCTACCTCATTCATT
>NZ_JANMZH010000139.1:0-5607 GCF_031383065.1 Microcoleus sp. OTE_8_concoct_300
CTACGTTTTGAGAGTCACGACACCCTGTGGATGCGTAGCTAGTCCCCTGCTCTGTCCGGAGCAATTAAACAGTTCTAAGGTCACGCTCAACAGTGTTGCAGGTCTAACAAGCTCTCGAAACATTGTCGAAGTACAGACGACCTGCCAGGTCGTCTCTTCTACCCCATTCATGGGAGGCTCAATTGAGCAAAATACTATGCGTACAGGATTGGAAGATTTGAAGCGGTAATTGTCCCGTTGAAAGTGCAATACAAAAGTACACTCCCGTTAACCAATCCCAAGGCGGTAGTAAATCAAAAATATAAAGCCGTGCTTCTAGCACGGGGTTTCTACCCATTTTTTCTGATGAGCGATCGAGCCACGGAGACTAATACCCTTGATCGGCACGAGTGCCGAGCCTGCGGCTACGTCTACAATCCTAAAAAGGGCGATCCTAAAAATGCAATTGCCCCTGGCACTGCTTTTACAGATGTGACCCCGACTTGGGTCTGTCCCGTTTGCGGGGCGCGTAAGTCGATGTTTCAAAATCTCGGTCAAATGGAAGGGGTATCGGGATTTAAGGCAAATCAGCGCTACGGTGTCGGTGTCAACGGCATGACCGAAGGTCAGAAAAGTTTGCTGATTTTTGGCGGCTTGGTCGTTGGTTTCTTGTTGTTACTTAGTATGTATGGTTTGCAGTAAGACGATTGTGAGATTTTGGCAACGAATTGTAATGTTATTGGCCGCTGCGCTCATCTGTACGAGTTGCAGCACCATCGGTTCTGTGAGTTACAACCCCTGGCAAGTGGTTTCCTTGCCGACGCAAGCTAATTTGCAGGATATTGCCTTTACGGGCAATCCTCAGCACGGCTGGGTTGTGGGTTCTGAGGCGACTCTGCTCGAAACGCTTGACGGTGGCACTAGCTGGAAGTCTGTAGGACTGGATATCGACGATCCGAGGTCGCGTTTTGCGTCGGTGAGTTTTTCGGGTTCCGAAGGCTGGATTGTCGGCCAGCCTTCAGTTTTGCTCCACACGAACGATGAGGGCAAGTCTTGGACGCGGATTGCTTTGAGCTCTCAGTTGCCTGGTTCTCCGAGTACGATCGCGGCTTTGGGCCCGAATTCCGCCGAGATGACGACCGATGTCGGGGCGATTTACCGGACTTCCGACGGCGGCAAAAATTGGAAAGCTGTCGTGCAGGATTCTTTTGGGGTAGTTCGCAATATCAACCGTTCTGAAGACGGGCAGTATGTGGCGGTTTCCTCGAAGGGCAATTTCTACTCGGTGTGGAAACCCGGACAAGAAGCTTGGGAACCTCACAACCGCAATAGTTCTCGCCGCCTGCAAAATATGGGCTTTACCAAGGACGGGCGTTTGTGGATGCTCGCCCGTGGTGGTCAGATTCAGTTTAGCGACCCGTCCAATCCTGAAGGTTGGGGAAAACCGTTTTTTCCCGATCGCAAGGCGAGTTGGGGTTTACTGGACATGGCTTACCGGACTGATAATGAAATTTGGGTAGCCGGCGGCGGCGGCAATTTGCTGTGCAGTTTGGACGGCGGGAAAACTTGGCAAAAAGACCGCGAAGTTGAAGATGTTCCCGCTAATTTTTACAGGATTGTCTTTATGGGCCCCGATCGCGGATTTGTGATCGGCGCGAGCGGTACTCTACTTAAATATCAAGGTTCAGCGCAAGCTGCTTGATAGTAGAATAGTAATAGAGATTGTCTGTCGATTTGTTGTTGAAAGGAGGATTCTAAATGGCTGGTACAACTGGAGAACGTCCGTTTGGTGACATTATTACAAGTATCCGTTATTGGGTAATTCACAGCATCACCATTCCGGCTTTGTTTATTGCTGGATGGCTGTTTGTGCAAACGGGTTTAGCTTACGATGCTTTCGGAACTCCTCGCCCTAACCAATATTTCACACCGCAGCGGGAAGAAGTGCCGATTATCTCGGATCGCTTTGAAGCTAAGAAACAAGTAGATCAGTTCATTGCCAAGTAATTTAACAAGGATTTGGAAAAATGACGAGCAGAACCCCAAACAATGAGCCAATTTCGTATCCGATTTTTACGGTGCGGTGGTTGGCAGTTCATACTTTAGGTGTCCCAACAATTTTCTTTTTGGGCGCGATCGCAGCAATGCAATTTATTCAACGATAGGAGTTTACAATGCCTGAGCGCGTTCCTAATCCCAACGAGCAGCCTGTTGAGTTAAACCGGACTTCTCTTTATTTGGGTCTGTTGTTGATTTTTACTCTGGGTATTTTGTTTTCCAGTTATTTCTTTAATTAACTGGCGTCTCAGTTGGGTTTCAAGAGTTCGATCGAATGTGTTTAGCTGTGAATTAGTGAGGTGATGGCTATGTTTAGTGAAAGTGGCAGAATTCCTTTGTGGCTGGTAGCTACTGTCGCAGGCCTCGGTGTTCTGAGCATTTTGGCTCTTTTCTTCTACGGTGCTTATGCCGGTTTGGGTTCTTCGATGTAAGGAGAATCAAGCAGATTTTAGGCTTTAAACCCCCCGCTCAAAAGGGGGGTTTTAATTATGGGAAGTTTGTTGCTTGCCGCAGCGATAAATGTTATCGAAAGTGTGGATATTTTGGCAAGTTTATGATAATTTAATCCGGGGTTGTGAGAGGGGGATTGTTTGTGGTTGGGTGGAGATTTGCTCAATAAACGGCTCGCCTTGCGGGTTCACCAATAACCCCAAAATAGATCGCCACTAGCCGACGCTCGCTAAGAGAGTGTGGGCCGATCCTGAAATTAGCCAAAAGTTGCGAGTAGAATGGTGCAAGAGCCGATCGCTCGATCGTAGTGCACAGCGAAATATGACCCCACCGCAGCCGCCCCGCAAACCTCAAACCGTCTTGGGTGCGATTACCCAAGCAGTCCAGACTATTGCTAAGGTTAATTTTAACCAGCTAGCGCTGAAACCCAATGCCAAAGTACCCGAACTGTGGGTACAGGATGCGGGTGCAGCTAAAGCTGAGGTTTACCCGCTGTTGGGCGATCGATATTTGTTAGGTCGATCGTCGAAATCTTCAGATATTGTAGTTCGCAATCCCGTTGTCAGTCACGTCCACTTATCCCTGTCGCGGGATAGTCGGCGGCGGACTCCTTTTGTCATCAAAGATGAAGACTCCACCAACGGCATTTACAGCGGCAAAAGGCGAGTTAAAAGTATGTCCCTGCGTCACGGAGACGTGTTCACTTTAGGGCCGCCGGAACTAGCCGCCGCTGTCAGAATTCAGTTTGTATATCCGCCGCCTTGGTATTTGCAACTTGTGCGTTACAGCTTTTACGGCGTCAGCGGAATCACCGCTTTGATTGCGGTGTTGGTAGGTATGGAATCGACAAAGTTTAAAGTGCGGCCTCTGCCGAGAAGTATCAATGGCCCCGTGATTGTTTACGCCCGCGATGGGCAAACTCCGCTGCGTCCTCCTCAGAATAATGCTCACTTAGAATTAAAGAAATTGCAGGATTTTTCGCCTTATTTATCCAAGGCGGTACTTGCATCGGAAGACAGCCGCTACAATTGGCATTTGGGCGTAGATCCGATCGGAGTTTTGCGGGCGCTATTGACCAATGTTCGCGGGGGAGGAATTCGCGAAGGCGGCAGCACTGTGACGCAGCAGTTAGCGAGGAGTTTGTTTCGAGATTATGTGGGAACTCAAGATTCGGCAGGACGCAAGTTCCGGGAAGCAGTAGTTGCCTTAAAACTGGAGAATTATTACAGCAAAGACGAGCTGTTGCTGACTTATTTAAATCGCGTGTTTTTGGGAATTGACCTTTACGGTTTTGAGGATGCGGCTCGGTTTTATTTTGGCAAGTCGGCGAAGGATTTAACCTTGTCAGAGGCGGCAACTTTGGCGGGCATTTTGCCGGCGCCAAACAGTTTTAATCCGATTCAAAATTATCAGTTGGCGGTACAGTACCGCGATCGAGTGATCGAACGGATGCGCGCAATGGGGACGATTTCTCAGGAAGAAGCCGATCGCGCGAGGCGATCGCGAATTGATATCAATCCGAAAGCTCGCGAATTTCTGCAAAGTACGATCGCTCCTTATTTCTACAGTTATGTATTTGACGAATTGGAGTTTTTGCTGGGGGAGCAGTTAGCCAGAGAAGGCAATTTTATTGTAGAAACAGGTTTGAATCCCCGCCTGCAAAAGGTGGCTGAAGCTTCCCTCAAAAATGCTGTAGAAAATGCCGGAGCCAGTGCAGGCTTTTCTCAAGGAGCCGTGGTAACTCTCAATACTACAACCGGGGAAGTCTTAGCTTTAGTTGGGGGCGTAGATTATTTGAAAAGTCAGTTTAATCGGGCTACCCAAGCTTTGAGACAGCCCGGTTCTACATTTAAGATTTTTACCTATGCAGCCGCCCTAGAACGCGGAATACCACCCAGCAAGACTTATTCTTGCGAGCCGCTTTCCTGGGGCGGACAAAGTTACAGCGGCTGCGAAAGAACCAGCGGCAGTGCTGATATGTATCGGGGTTTAGCACAGTCGGAAAATGCAATTGCTTTGAGAGTAGCAAAAGATGTCGGTTTAGACAATGTAGTGGGAATGGCCAGACGTTTGGGGATTACATCTCCACTGCGTTCTGCCCCTGGTTTAGTATTAGGTGAAAGTGAAGTTAACGTATTGGAATTAACAGGTGCCTTCGGGGTTTTGGCGAACCGGGGTTTGGGCAATCGCCCCCACGTAATCAAGCGAATTATTGACAGCAGCGATTGCAAAGATCGAAATAATTTTAACAGTTGCCGGGTGATTTATGACTATCAAAAAGATGGCGTTGCCAATCGGCAGTTAGTTTCTGAAGGCGTAGCGGATACGATGACTGATCTGCTCCAAGGTGTGGTGCGTGGAGGTACGGGCAGCAGTGCTGCTTTGGGGTTAGGAGAAGCTGGAAAAACAGGCACGACTAATGATAATAAAGATTTGTGGTTTGTCGGTTATATTCCGAGTCAGCAACTGGTGACAGGAGTTTGGTTGGGAAATGATGATAATTCTGCGACAGGGGGAGGTAGTGCAAATGCCGCTCAGTTGTGGGGGGAGTATATGCGGCAGGTGGCGCGTTGAAATTGCCGAAACCATTGCTTTTACTTCTTTTAGACTTTTAGATCCCCGACGAAGCAGAAGTTGTCGGAGCTCTGCGTATTGGTGGGCTTATTTATAGCAGTCACCAAGATGGTTAAGAATTTTATTGCTAGGGGTAAGGCTAGCAATAAGCACCCTACAGATAGAGTAGGTGCGTAAGTTTTGAGTTTTTTTACCAGTCGTGGCCATGTCTGTAAAATCAGTGACACTCAAACCAGCTACCCCAAACGAGTGTCACTAGAAAAAGTTATATCAATTCCGGTTACACCGTTCGGGATGGGGAGTGGGGAGTCGGGAGTCGGGAGTGGGGGAATGTGGAATTATTGACCTTGACTCGATCATTCCCATCCCAGCAAAAACGATATTATTCATCTCTCTTGCCTTTCTCTGTCTCCTCTGCGTCAAGAGCGGTTTAATCATTCCGATACAACCGGAATTGACATAAGTCCGGGAAAGCGGAAGCCGCCAATCCTGGGTAAAATGTTTAACACATTTCACATAAATAGGCGAGGTAAATTATGAAATACG
>NZ_JANMZH010000169.1:0-1290 GCF_031383065.1 Microcoleus sp. OTE_8_concoct_300
GGATACCAAGCTAAAGGAACAGAAATAGTACGACCATCGGATAGATCGACTGTTAGCGCGTCGTCTGTAACAACTACGTTTTGTGCTTGGGGGATTTCTAGCAACTCAACCATTAAAGAAGTCATTCCAACCTGCTAATAATTGCTGTTGATGTTCTTCAACAAGTTTCTGAATGCCATTGATTTCTGTACGATTGAAGCCTTTATTATTTTGAAGGCGAACTGGACTAAGCCAAAACTTAGCTTCTTATCGATCGCGCTCAACGTGAACGTGTGGTGGTTCATCCCGATCGCCCGCATAGCAGAAGAAACGGTATGGGCCGACTCGGAGTAACGTAGGCATTCAGGCTTATCGATCGCAAAATTACTTCTCTATTTTAACCGATGCACGAGCTTTCATCTCTGATATAGTCGAAGTATTGAACCCGATTGTGCGATCGTCTTTAAAAAAATGACTAAAAAAATCTGGATTGTCTACAAAACCGAAAGCATGAGTGCTCCCGGCTGGGAAGAGCGCCAACTCATGCCGAGGGGCGGTCTCACTAATATACTTTGGGAGAATTGGACTTGGGAAGAAAACCCAGAAATTCCTCAAGTAGGGGACAAAACCCGCGATTATGAAAATCTCTATGACCCCGGTAATGGAGTCACCCACGGGAAAGATGGAGATTGGGTAGTTACTCGCGTTCAGCAGTTTTCTGCTTCTGATACTGAGGAGCGAATTGTGGTGTGTTACTGTTCTTACCAACCTGTTACATCTGATTGGGAAGCGCTACAACGGGGTCAGTCTGTCAATCAGATGCTAGCAACTGTCGAATAATATTGACTGGATAATTAGTTCCTAAAAGCGATCGCCTATTCCTGCACAATTTCATACAAATCTTCGATCGACAAATCAAAAGTCCTTGCCAAATTGTGCAAGGCTGTCACGTCAACAGTTGCTAATCCGGGCGATCGGGCATAGGTTCTCACCGTACTGTAGACTACTCCCGATCGCTCTGAAACTTCTTTTAGAGTCCAGCCTTTCTCGGCAGCAAATTCTCGAACCCGCAATCTAATTAAGCCCATAAGCTCTTGAGATGTGATTGATATAAGTCATAGACTTGTACTGTAAAAAGCGATCGCCTATTCTTTGACGACCTCAACCAAGTCTTCCACCATCACGTCAAAAGTACGTGCCAACTTCAGCAGACAAGTAAAATCAACCATTGCCATTCCTGGAGAACGTGAATAGGTGCTGAGGGTGCTGTAGTTGACTCCCGATCGGTCAGAAACCTCTTTGATCGTCCAG
>NZ_JANMZH010000206.1:0-1549 GCF_031383065.1 Microcoleus sp. OTE_8_concoct_300
TTCATGAATAAAAAAAAATCTTCTAGGGAAAAAGATATTGATTACTACAAAAAGAGAAAGGGGAAAACTAGAAGATGGTTTTTAATTGTGTGCGAAGGTGAGAAAACAGAACCCAACTATTTTAAAAGTTTTCCGGTAGACACAAAGGTAATTAACCTGGATATCAAAGGAGAAGGAAAAAATACGAAGAGTTTAGTAGAAAAAGCTATTGACTTAAAAAATACCAGCGAATCGGACGAAAGAAACCGATTTTAGTGCGTATTCGATCGCGATAAAAACCCTAACAATCCTAACGACTCGCAAAATTTTAATTCAGCTATAAATCTTGCCAAAAATAACGGCATTAAAGTAGCTTACTCCAATGATGCTTTTGAATTGTGGTATTTGCTGCACTTCAATTATTATCATACACAAATTTCTCGCAAAGATTATCCCGATATGTTGACGGAGTTACTGGGACACAAGTATCAGAAAAACAGCGAGACGATTTATGAGAAACTAAAAGACAAACAGGAGAATGCAATTAAAAACGCAAAACGGCTTTTAAAGGAATACAAGCCCCCCAATCCTGAAAGTGATAATCCTTCAACAACAGTGCATCTGCTAGTCGAAGAACTTAACAGTTTTATTCCTGATTGATGAGGAATTTTGGCAGTACATACATCTGATAATCAAAATACCTCAAACGCCCGGTTTCTTCGTATATTTCTCGTGACTCGTCGCCAAACTCGTAGAAAGCGGGTTTCTAGCCGCCCCATGCGTAAGCCCTGCAACTTTCACTGCAATAACGAGAGTGAAAATTTATATCGGCGCCAGGGATAACAGCGGAAATAAATAATCTGATAGCCGTTTTGTTGTATTGGTTCATTTAGAGGAACATCTAAGGGAAGTTGACCGATATCTCCGTTAGAATCTGTGGTGATAATCGTCACATCAATGTTTTTGGTCGCCAGGGCCGCAGAAAGTCCGAGTACCATTTGACTCGGCCCGCCGTAGACGAGGGAAATTGAGGGGATAATTTGGAGAATTCGCATGGGAGCTCGTTCTTTAAATCAACATACCAACATCTCCCATTACAAATTTAATTATCTGCAAAAGGCTGCCCGTCTAGCTGTTCAGCTTCCTCTCTCTTTGTTGCTGTAATTTGGGTATTGTGAGATATTTTCTTGGAAAATTCATACATCTCACTGGCTTTGGCTTCAGCGGCTTTCACAATTTCCAGGATTTCCAGGAGTTGGCTTTCATCAGGTAATTGTTTCATCGCAATGCTTCTAATCTCTCAACTACTTTGTCTATCATAATTTTCGATTCTGGAGCCATCTTTAGCAAGGCTGCTAAATAATCTCCTGCTTTTTGAACATCTTCATCCGGCACACCATCCATCAATACATTGCCCACGATGTGCTCGGCTTGTAAGCGAGTACCTGCTACGTTGAATTGAAAATTGGTGATGGAAGAAAAGTATTGCATCAGTATTTCATTCTGGGGAAAAAGAGACATTGCTCTTCTAAGTGCAAAAAGTCCCTGCGTTGCTTGGCGCTCTGTATCG
>NZ_JANMZH010000208.1:0-1304 GCF_031383065.1 Microcoleus sp. OTE_8_concoct_300
TTCATGAATAAAAAAAAATCTTCTAGGGAAAAAGATATTGATTACTACAAAAAGAGAAAGGGGAAAACTAGAAGATGGTTTTTAATTGTGTGCGAAGGTGAGAAAACAGAACCCAACTATTTTAAAAGTTTTCCGGTAGACCCAAAGGTAATTAAGCTGGATATCAAAGGAGAAGGAAAAAACACGAAAAGTTTAGTAGAAAAAGCTATTGAGTTAAAAAATACCAGCGAATCGGACGAAAAAAACCGATTTTGGTGCGTATTCGATCGCGATAAAAACCCTAAAAATCCTAACGACTCGCAAAATTTTAATTCAGCCATAACTCTTGCAAGAAATAACGGCATTGAAGTAGCTTATTCAAATGATGCTTTTGAATTGTGGTATTTGCTGCACTTCCATTATTATAATACAGCAATTTCTCGCCAGGATTATCAAAATATGCTAACCCAGTTATTGGGAAACAAGTATAAGAAAAACAGCGAGATGATTTATGAGGAACTAAAAGACAAACAGCAGGATGCAATTAAACACGCAGAACGGCTTTTAAACGAATACGATCGCCCCAATCCTGAAACTGACAATCCTTCAACAACAGTGCATCGGCTAGTCAAAGAACTTAACAGTTTTATTCCTAAGGGAAGTTGACCGATATCTCCGTTAGAATCTGTGGTGATAATTGTCACATCAATGTTTTTGGCCGCGAGGGCCGCAGAAACTCCGAGTACCATTTGACTCGGCCCGCCGTAGACGAGGGAAGTGGACGGGATAATTTGGAGAAGTCGCATGGGAGCTCGTTCTTTAAATCAACCTACCAACATCTCCCATTACAAATTTAATTATCTATCTGCAAAAGGCTGCCCGTCTAGCTGTTCAGCTTCCTCTCTCTTTGTTGCTGTAATTTGGGTATTGTGAGATATTTTCTTGGAAAAATCATACATCTCACTGGCTTTGGCTTCAGCGGCTTTCACAATTTCCAGGATTTCCCGGAGTAGGCTTTCATCAGGTAATTCTTTCATGGCAATGCTTCTAATCTCTCAACTACTTTGTCTATCATAATTTTCGATTCTGGAGCCATCTGTAGCAAGGCTGCTAAATAATCTCCTGCTTTTTGAACATCTTCATCGGGCACACCATCCATCAATACATTGCCCACGATGTGCTCTGCTTGTAAGCGAGTACCTGCTACGTTGAATTGAAAATTGGTGATGGAAGAAAAGTATTGCATCAGTATTTCATTCTGGGGAAAAAGAGACATTGCTCTTCTAAGTGCAAAAAGTCCCTGCGTTGCTTGGCGCTCTGTATCG
>NZ_JANMZH010000601.1:0-1113 GCF_031383065.1 Microcoleus sp. OTE_8_concoct_300
ATAACCCTTAACGCGACTGAGGGGACGCCCCAACAGTTTTTCTAGAGCAGTCTGGATTTCTTTTTTCAGATTCACAGTCACGCCCATAGAGCTGAATCCTTGGACGTTTGAGTGTCCTCTCACCGGCATTAATCCAGCACCTTCTTTGCCAACATTTCCTGTCATCAAGGCAGTGTTGGCAATGCTGTAAACATTATCTACACCGTTATCATGTTGGGTAATTCCCATCGCCCAACCGAAGACAACTCGCTTTGAATTGCCGATGATTTTGGCTGCGGCCTCAATTTCTGCTTGTGAAACGCCGCAAGTTTCAGTAATAGTTTCCCAAGAAGTATCACGGGCGTGCTGTACTACTGCTTCCCAGCCTTCTGTATAAGCTTGCAAGTATGCTTCGTCCAACAATCCTTGTTCAATTACAGACTTTTGAATACCAAGAAATAAGGCTGTGTCGCTGCCGGGAATTGGTTGCAAGTAGAGGGAAGAAATATCTGAACCGGGGATGAGCGACTTGACTGGAAATGCCGGAGAACCAAACTTGACTAACCCGATTTCCATCATTGGGTTAATTACAATTATTTTACCGCCTTTCTCGCGAATTTTAATCAATTCGTTCATCAAGCGGGGATGATTGGAGGCAGAATTCGCGCCTGCGAGCACGACACAATCTGCTTGCTTCAAGTTTTCGAGACTCACTACCGAGGTGCGGGTAGCAAACATCTGGTTTAGCCCGGTTGTTGAGGGAGCGTGGCAAAGATCCGAGCAATCTGCTAAGTTATTGGAACCCATGGCGCGCATCATCAATTGCAGCAAAAAAGCCGCCTCGTTGGAAGAACGGCCGGAACTGTAGGATGCTACTCTTTCCGGGGGTTTGCGAAAAGCATCAGCGGCAATTTCATAAACTTCTTGCCACGAAATGCGATCGTAATGCGATTTTCCAGCGCGTAAAATCATCGGAAAACTGAGCCTTCCCAGCCGATCGCATTCCATTGAAGTTAATTGCTGAAGTTGGGTAATACTCTGCTGTTTAAATACTTGAGTTGAGATAGCCGGCTTAATTTCAGCGGAGATTGCTTCCACACTTTTCATGCAGCGTTGAAGTTTTTCGCCCTCTTC
>NZ_JANMZH010000220.1:0-1885 GCF_031383065.1 Microcoleus sp. OTE_8_concoct_300
CGGAGTAGAAGAGACGACCTGCCAGGTCGTCTGTACTTCGCCAATGTTTAGTGAGCTTGTTAGGCTAGCAGCACTGTCTCAGTGACCTTAAGACTGTTTAACCGCTAGCGACAGAGCGAGGGACTAGCTACGCATCCCAGGGTGTCGTGACTCAAAAAACGTAGTCAATTAAGACTGAGGCTGGTCAGAACGGCTTGTTAGATTTCTCCTTCAAGCCTCATGCCTTTAGGCTGAGGTTCCTGACCCGTTCTAAGTGGGAACCTTCAATTATAAGTGATATCAGGAGGTACTATTGTACGCACCAGAACATCGGGAAAGCCATCTGCAACCCCTTTCAGACATCGAGCTAATTCGCCTGTGGGTCGATCGCAAATCCCCCCGCAGCAAGCGCTTTAGCTGGCAGGCGGCCCACCGTTTTCGCCTGTTTGTAGAAAAACCGCTGGCACAAGTCACTCTGACAGATGTCGAGACTTTCGCCGCAGCAATGAGGGTGAGCAAACTTGCACCCGGTTTCTACAAGCAAACCTTGCTAGCGCTGAAATCGTTGTTTGCCTTCGGCCAGCAAACGGGAATCTTGCCCGCAGCCATCCCCCTGCACGGGTGGCCGGTGCAGCAGCGCAGGCAACTGTCCAAACGCCTCCGTTTTAGACTCTCTTGGACTTTGTGCATCTGTTTGTGCTTGTTTTTGGGTCGAATGACGGCGAGACTGTGGGGACAATCAGTCTCGGCAGAAAGCTCGCCCGCGTCGAAACGCCTGCCCTCCGTTGCAGCGATCGACTCACCACACCCCAGAGAGGATAACATCGAGGGCTCACCGGAACCCGAAACTGCAACCCTGAATCCACCAGATCCCAGAGAGGATACCAGACTCGATAGCATCGGGCCGGAACGTCGAGTAAAAGCCTTTCTCGACACGATTGCCACCGCGGAAGGCACCGCTAGCCCCGACGGCTACCGCACCCAGTACACCGGTAAGAAATTTGCTAGCTTTCAAGATCATCCCAGAGAAATGAGGTGCGGCCGCCGCTACGGCAAAAAACTCTGTTCCGACGCAGCGGGGCGATATCAGTTTCTCAGCACCACTTGGGACAGATTCGCTAAAAAATTTAGCATCAGCGATTTCAGCCCAGAAAATCAAGATTTGATGGCTATAGAGTTAATCCGAGAAAAAGGTGCATTAGAAGATATAGAAGCGGGCCGATTGGAGTCAGCAGTGAGAAAACTCGCTTACATCTGGCCTTCTTTTCGCCGTTATGGCGGTTCCGTGGAATCGTCGATGCCGAAACTAGAAGCAATGTATCAGCAAAATTTGGAGCTCGATCGCCCAGGATTGATTGTTAGCAATTAGTCAACAGTCCCAGGACGAGTTGACATTGCGGTTTGGCAATTTTGGATTAAATTTTGACATCCAATATGGAGAATCAGGGAGTTATGCGTGATGTCGATGCTTCGGGAAGTTAAAAATCATGCTAATTTTCCATCTTCCATGTGAACGATGCGATCGGCAATATCCAAAATTCGGTTATCGTGGGTTACTAACAAAATAGTACAACCCTGCTCTTTGGCAAGTTTCTGCATCAAATTCACCACTTCGCGACCGGATTTGCTGTCGAGGGCGGCGGTTGGTTCGTCAGCTAAAACAATTTGCGGTTGACTTACCAAAGCGCGGGCGATCGCAACTCTTTGTTTTTGTCCCCCTGACAAGTCATCTGGATAATAGTTAATCCGCTGTTCCAGCCCTACTAATACCATTTTTATAAAGTTGTGATAGACTTATATAAAAAGTAAAGGAGAACATTAAAATGTCTGGCCGTCCTCATATAACGATTGCCGAATCTGTAGAAGTATTGCTAGAGATTAGGAAACAACAAAAAAGAATTTTAGC
>NZ_JANMZH010000294.1:0-1558 GCF_031383065.1 Microcoleus sp. OTE_8_concoct_300
GTCACAACAGCTTTGACCCTCGTAACAGCTTTGACCAGTCCTTTGTTTACTGGTGTTCAAGGGAGTGAAACTGGACAAACCGAAGTTGACCAATATCGGGCGTGAATACGATGAAGAGTCCTATCCGATCGGCATTCAAATCGAAGAATTTGAAGGCAATCGTAAAAAGTCACAGTAATGCTTCGCTTTAAGGTGGTGTTGCTTTTCTCAATGCTATGAACTTAAAAGAATTGGTTCGGTTTCTGAAATATGAAGCCGACCTCCCTAACTTTTTCCAGACTTCTGCCAATTACTACCATGAAAATCAAACACTACCTTCACAAACTGAAAGTCAGAAAATCAAGGTAGCTTTAGCCGTCAGCGATCAAAAAGAAGGTCGGGTGCATCTCAATGAATGCGAATGTGTCAAAAAAGAGTTAAAATGAAAAAGCTAGTAAAATCGTCAAATAAAGATGAGGTAAATAAAATGACACCCTCAGACCAACAACAGCTAAAAGCCCACTTAAAAGCGGCAGCAAAAATTCTTTACAGAAATACAGATCCAACCGAGTTAAAAAGTTTTGAAAGTATAGAAAAATCAGTACGTCAGAAAATGTTATCAGAAGTGAGTCCAGAAATAGGTAGCTTTTTTTTTCAGCAGTATCAGGAATTCAAACAGGAAAACCCCGAAAAATAAAATCAATAATCGGCTCAATCGACATTACAGATAATCAGGCAAAATATTTTGGCTTAAAAGCTTACAGTCAATTTAGTCCACTGATGGAAAATTGCTGTCTTTTAATCACTGCTAACGAATCTTATCAAATGGCAGAAAAAGATTTGGAAAAATTTACGGGATCAAAATTTCTCACAGTACATTACAAAGATTAGTCAAGAGACAAGAATTTGAATTGCCTACATCTCAACAAGGAGTCAAAGAAATTACATTGGATGGCGGTAAAGTCAGACTACGCAACGAAACCAAGGGCGAGAGCTGTTACTGGAAAGACTATAAAGCCGTGTGTTTAGATAATGTTTATTCGGGAGCATTTTTTCAAAATAATCAAGATTTAATTGATTGGACTAATAGCCAGAAATTACTACACCCTATGTATTGTCTAGGAGATGGTCATGCCGGTATTTGGAACATCTTTAAAGAAATTGGAGATAATGAACAAAGACAAGAAATCTTAGATTGGTATCATCTGAAAGAAAATCTCTACAAGGTAGGGGGTTCAATAAAACGATTGAAATCAGCAGAAAAGATGTTATGGCAAGGGAAACTTGATGAAGTTATAAATTTATTTAAAGACTTTAAAGGTCAAGCATTTAAAACGTTTTGTAATTATTTAGATACCCATCGCTGCCGAATAGTTAATTACCAATACTACAAAGAAGAATCCATAAGTTCGATTGGTTCAGGAACAGTTGAATCAACAATTAAACGCATTGGATTAAGGGTGAAAATATCGGGAGCGCAATGGAAGATTGAGAACGTTTCCTCTATCCTTGCTCTGCGCTGTGCTTATCTCAACGGTCAACTTTCAATTTGATATATTTGCCAAAGTGAGATGCACCC
>NZ_JANMZH010000328.1:0-1790 GCF_031383065.1 Microcoleus sp. OTE_8_concoct_300
CAGGTATCGTGGCTGAATCAATACCCATGTTGTTGGAGGTAGCAGAATTTTGGTGTCAGTATTATTTCGATCTGAGTTTGAACGAGAAATTTCCCGATGGGGACGATCGCTCCGATCGACCAAACCCGTGAGAATTTTCAGATGCAGATTGAGGGTTTGTTAAGCCTGCAACCCCTAAGATTGTCAAACTTGCCATTAAACTAAATCGTCTGAGTCACACTTTAGAGTTCTTCTATATTTTCCAAGCGTAAGAAATGCAGTCGTTCCGATGCTTCACCAAAGAACTGGGTCTGAAGCCCCGTCCTTATAGGACGGCTTTGATTCTCTTCATTTTCTGTTAATTGTATTGATAATACATGGTACAATAAAGCAATCAAGCAATAGTAAACAATGAAAGCAAGGTACAAGTACAGAATCTATCCGACCGACCAACAGAAACAGAGCTTGGCTCAGTTATTCGGTTGCGTTCGCGTTGTCTGGAATGATGCCCTTGCACTTTGCAAACAATCCGAAAAAAAGCCGAAATCGACAGAACTTCAGAAAATAGTAATAACTGGGGCAAAACAGACTGAGGAAAGGACTTGGCTGGAAGAGGTGTCATGCGTTCCCTTGCAACAGTCTGTAACCGATTTAGAAACGGCTTTTAAGAATTTCTTTGATTCCTACAAAGGGAAAAGAAAAGGGCAAAAAGTACGGTATCCTAGGTTTAAAAAAAAGACAAGCCGTCAATCGGCAAGATTTACCCTTCGTGGATTTTCCATGAAGAAAAACGGTGGCGTTTACTTAGCAAAAATTGGAATTGTCAAGCCAATATGGTCGAGGGAGTTGCCGTCAGCACCTAGCTCGGTCACGGTAATCAAGGATTGCGCTAATCGCTATTTCTTAAGCTTTGTTGTAGAGGTCAAACCAGTTCAATCCGAGGCTTTGCATCCAAGTATTGGTATCGACTTAGGGATTAAAACCTTTGCGGTAATGAGTAATGGGGCAAAAGCCGAAAGTCCTAGTTATAAAAAACTAGACCGGAAAGTTCGCAAACTGCAACGCAAGTTAGCTCGCCAACCTCATGACTCCAAAAGAAGGAATATAACTAGAATCAAGGTCGCCAAGCTTCATAACCGTATTTCTGATGTCCGTAAAGATTTTCTACACAAATTATCGACCAAAATAGTCAACGAAAACCAAGTGATTGTTTTGGAAGATTTAAATGTGTCGGGCCTGGTTAAGAACCGCAAACTTGCTAGAGTAATCAGCTTGCAAGGTTGGAGAGAATTCAGGACTTTGTGCGAAGCTAAGTCTGAAAAGTTTGGCAGAGAGTTCAAGGTGATTAGTCGATGGGAACCCACCAGCCAGGTCTGTTCGGACTGTGGTTTCAAGTGGGGTAAAATCGATTTATCTATTCGCTCAGTGCTCTGTTTGAATTGTGGTACCGAGCAGGATAGAGATGAAAATGCGGCTAGAAATATAGCTCAAGTCGGGATGGGGAATCGCCACGACTCTAAATGGACGCTGAGGGATTGTCAGACTATTTCGGTAGCAGAACCCGATGAAGCGTCAAGAATCACCGCGCCTTCAGGCCGGTGAGTATTTCAACAGCTACAATTGTTACTCCATCTGGCCGGGCGGCGCAGCAAAATAAGGCACAATCTCCGATGAAAGTAGCGATCGCCTCCCCACTTTCTCTCATCCCACAGCTTTAGTGTTTGGTCGGACGAGGCAGAAATTGCTTTAAGTCCATCCGGCGTGATGGCAAGTGCCCAGACATCGCCGGAATGTCCGCCAAGCGTTTTAAG
>NZ_JANMZH010000341.1:0-26292 GCF_031383065.1 Microcoleus sp. OTE_8_concoct_300
AGCGTCGCATTTTCCGGTATCGTGACTCAAAAAACGTAGGTCTAATCCTGTCTCTGGTAAGGTTCGGGCTTTCTTCTTGCACCGCTCGGAACGAGCCGGACTTCCCAAAAGCCCCCGCTTTTAAGCGTGGGGTTCCTTACGCTTACTACCTGGGTCAATGCCAACTGCAATTGGTTGATAGTTGTGGCTTAAAGGTTTTGCATTCAGTCGAACACAAAATACTCCTTTTTTAAAAAACGGCGTAGCTTTGCCCGATTCGATCCAACGTCTAGCCCGAGCAGGGGTAGTTGGCATCAGGGGACGGTTATTGCTGCCTACAACTGGTACAAACATTGACGGTAAGTCCTATTTCTAGGTGTATATTTCCCTTCGCCACTGACCACCAGAGAGGTTAAAAACGCTGCGGTGGCATTCTTAACGTCTGGCGGGATAGCACTCCCAGGCAGTTCAGTAAATTGGCTAGACACTTTTTTAGTCCTGAATTAAGAAGGTGGTGAGTCTTGCTCTTTTCAAGCCCCACGCCTTCAGGCTGGGGTTAGTGACAGTCCGTTGTCCTGGATAAGCGGCGGTTAACTAGCGACTAATGACTGATGACCTGCGATTGATGACCCAAAAGTTACGGATACAAGCCCTTTAAAAGACCCAATTCACGCGGTCCACTTCAAAAGCCCGAGCCTAAAGGCTGAAGGCACAATCTCGAAAAATTTCGATCGGGCGAGCAGTTTACTTTTTTTATAAAATAGTAAAAAATTCTGCTTTTTGCCGTCAAGCCTTCTGCCTGCAATTAATATCTAATCAAGCTCGTCAAAGAACTGGTCTTCCAGCATAGGCAACATCGGTTCCAGCCTTTGAAACTCTTCTTCCGAGAGCAATTCTGGCTTGCCGTCATCATTCATTCTAGCCAATATAAAGAACGGGTCGAGAGGCGTATAAATGGCATATTCCTGCTCTTCGTGGTAGAAGCTGGTCAGCCACATCAGCTCCTCGAACTCGGACTCCTCATCCGGATCGGCATCGGATGCCATATCGTCTTCGGGAAATTCCGGCAATTCGCCAACCACAGTCAGCGTCACCGCCGTGCGTCGGAGGGTCAAGTTCTGCTCTTGCAGCACAACTCTAGCTGTATCAAAAATTTTGTCAATTTCGGTCTCGTCTTCTACAGGAATTGCTGCTTCGTCGGTATCGTCTCCCTGCCAAGTAAAAATTTCTACGGGTGAGTCAATCGGAAGCAGCAAAGCGTATTCTTGACCTTCTAGATTCATAGAATATTCTATGTTGCAAGTTAGCGATCGCCCAACTTCATCCGTCAGGGTGACGGACTCTTCGTTGGAATTGCTATTATCTTTGCGGTATGGGGATGAGGACATCGCGTGTATCTTATTTTCCGTCAATAATTCAGTAACGTTTGCTTGACAATTGGGAATTTTCGTGGCGATATTATGGCTAATCGGGCGACAATCGCCAGTCCACAAGTTTAAACCGCGAGACTCCCGGCATTTTCCACAGGCGAGGAGTGCTGCGTTTCAATCTCAGTCGAGTCCGCAAGCGACACTGAGGAGAAATCACAATTTTGTGCTTCTTCAGTACCGAGGGTACAGCAAAATTTTCTCCAGTGTGTCAAGGGTTACAGGTGTGCTTCGCTTTCCTTGCACAACCAGGATATCACGCCTCTGTTACAAGCTATCAAGGATTGCCAATTGCGCTGATATTTTGCCTCCGCTCGTCCAACCACTGCTGCAAAATCAGGGCGGCTGCTTTGCGATCGATCGAACCCTTATTTTGCGACACCGAAATCCCTGCAGCTTTCATCAATTCCTCTGCCTCAACCGAAGTCAGGCGCTCGTCCACATACTCTAGGGGGAGCTCTAAGGCTTGGGCGATGCGATTGGCATATTTCTGCACCTGTCGGGCTTGGGCGCCCAATTCTCCGCTCAGGGAGTATGGCAAGCCAGCCACTAAAATTTGCACTCTCCGCTGTGAGACGAGCTCTCGGAGATAAGCTACGTCCCGATCGAAGGACGATCGTACCAGAGTTGTAATGCCCGTAGCTATTAAACCGGTGCCGTCACATCCGGCGATGCCGACTCGTTTGAGGCCTATATCTAATCCCAGTGCTGAAATCCATAATTTCTCGTTGGACATTATCAATCAATTTTAGATTTTAGATTTTAGATTTTAGATTTTAGATTTACTGTTTTTTTTGCGGAAATTATCTTATTTAACGAACCGCGAAGACGCGAAGTGCGCGAAGGAAGAAGAGAAGAGAAGAGCAGAAAGTAAGAAAAAAATAGTTGATGCGACCTTACTTAATGGTAGGGTGCGCCCAAGAGCAGAGACTGCTGCTTGGATGAAAAATTTCCTACTTTCTGCTTTTCACTATTAAGTATTAACTTTTCTTTTGGGAGCCTTCGTCTAGAGGCAATTCGGGCAATTTTAGAGGCAAAATGCTGCTGATATCTGTTGCTGCTGATTCGGAATTATGGAAGTTCAAGGGGTTAACTTGATTCGTTTGGCTGTTTCCTGAGTCAGCCAACAGGGACTTTATCTCCGAGGACGCGGGCCCTGCTGTGGCTTCTCCAGCCATCGGGCCGAGCCAAGACATCCTGCCCGGTACGGGTTTGCGAGTTGGTTGGAAGCTTTGCAGCATTTCTGATAGCTGGAGTCCTTCGAGAGAGACCAACTTGGACTCGCGCAATTTGTGCCACACCGATCGAGACATTAGCAAACTGTGTTCCACGCGCACTGCTCCAAATTGCTCTAAATAAGCTTCCCGTTCCGGCTGATAGTCAGCGGAAGCCAGTTGCAGGCTTTGAACCGGGAAATCTTGAACAAGCCGCGCCATCTGGGACAGCAGTTCCGGGTAAAGCCAAGTGTAGGCAGGGTGTACCGTCAACTGGGCGACGTGCGGTTGGTGGCCGTTGCGGGATAGCTGCACCTGAAAATAGCCGATCGCGGCTTTCCGCTGCGGTTCAAACACGTAACCGCTGACTACCTCTGTTTTGCCCAGCCACTGTCTGACACCTTCGACTAAAGCGCCTAAAAAACTGGTTTTGAAATCTTGAATGTGGCGATCGAATACTTGGCGCACCAGCGGCGGCATAGACGCGGTATCGAGTTGGTAGAGCAACTGAGCGTCCGCGTTGCTGACCGGCAGCAGGTTCGGCAAATCTGGCGTCGAGGAAGCCATGGACAGAAGGCGTTCTGGGGCGATCGTCCAGTAAGTCATCTGGGCCAAAGGCTGAAACCCGTTCTGCCGATACAAAGCCAGGGAAGTTTTGTCACCGACATTCACCTCCAACAGCCATGTCCGCGCCTCCCAGACTGCCTCAAAGCAGTACCGCAGCAGCATTGAACCAATTCCTTTGCTGCGGGCTTCCGGGTCTACTCCTATGCGATCGATCCGCCAAGTGCTGCGGGTGCGGTTGAAAGGAGAAATCTGAATTATGCCCTTAACTTTCCCTTCTTCTTCGGCCACGTGGGCACGGAACAGGGACTGACAAGGGTTGGGAAACCAGCTAAAAATCTTTAGCAGTCCGTACCAGCGACGAATCTGCTGCAACTTTCTACCTAGTACCAAGTCGCAGCTTGCGCCTTTGCGGTTTTCTGGCTCGTCGGCTGTTTCCGCACACAATTGTTCCATCGCCTCGATGTCGCGATACTGAAACGGGCGAATCACAACCTGGTTTGGGTTTTGGGAGGGAAATGAAGTCATAGGATGAAAGTGGGGAAGGGAAATTTTAAAATAAAAATTCAGAAAGGGGAAGAGTTAGGGAAGTTTTGAGTTTTGAATCCATAAATTTTGAGTTCAAAACTTAAAACTTTTGAGGCTTCTCCCTTTCTTGCTGGATCGAAAATTAAAAATTTCAAACCATCTTTTTGAATTTTTAATTTTCAGTTTTCAACTCAATATTTTTGTGGCAGAGGTCGAATTAAAACGACTGGTGTTCGCTCGTCAGCATTCCCGGCGGGGTTGCTGCGCAAGGCTTGCTCTAAAAATGTTACCGATAAATCGGAGGTCGCTGCTAATATCTTAACTGCTTTCAAGTCATTAGCGTCTACGATCGCCGCCGCAAGTCCGGTTTCTCGTTGAATTTCTTCTACAACTTGCTGGGGATTGTCCGGGCCTAGGACAATAAATTGGTCGAAGGGAGGCAAAGTCCCGGTAACGTCGTCGATCAGCCTTGCTTGTTCCCCTGCAAGTTGGTAAAAGACTCCCGGTTTGCCAAATATTTTGGCCGCAGCGCCGATCGCAAATGCTGCTACTACGCGCCAAGGCCCAACTACATCAACCAAAGTCTGCATCCCGCAAGCCGTTGCCAAACTCGACATGGGCAAGAAAAACAAGCACACTCGCTTTGCCGCCCATCCGGGTTTGACTTCGCTGGGATGGCGATAGCGTCCCTGCATCAAAGCTAGGGGAGTTTCTGCCAAGGCGACAATATCGCCTTTCTGGGCGCGCGGCAGCACGTACCGTTTGACAATTTCGACGGGATTGTCCAATTCCGCCAGTATGTGAGTGCGAATCGGCAAGACTTCTGCAACCCCGACATTTCGGGCGATGGGTACGGTGTCCGTGTTGGGAAATTGCAGCGGGACTACTACGTTACGGACTTTGGGGATGCGCCCGCCCGGGCCGTAGGTGACGAAGTGTACTTGCACCCAAGCTGATTGCAATTTGGTTAAATCTTGCCCTTGAATGTCTACAGAGACTTTAATTTTCGTGGTTTTTTGCGCTTTAACAATATAGCCGAACCAGTAATCGTCTGCTCTGGCTACTGCGTCTTTGTGGCAAGGAATCACCTTTGTCTGGGAAGTAACGCCATCTAAATTTCCGTCTGAGAGCAGTTTCACCTGTGCCCGCACTTCCGGCAACATAATCTCAAACCGCTGTGTCAGGTTGCGGAACTCCATTTCCCCGACTAAAAGATAGCGGTTGGGTTCGGATATGGCTAAGTGCCATTCTCCGGCTGTGAGTTCTAGTTTATTTCCACGGGGAAGGAGGCGATAGTTCAACTCTAGGCCTAACCCGCCCAATGCCAGCAGCGAACCGGCTGCTGCGACTCCTGTTGCTAAAGTCTCGATCACTCTAATTACCGCCCATAATATTTTGTGTTTACTGTAGTCGATATCGGGTACTTTGAGCGCTGATCCGGTAGTAATTTGAGGTTGTGGGGGTTGTTGGGGGCGATCAAACTTAGTGAGTCGATCGCCAATACAGATAATTTTTCCTGCTTCCGAAGCTGGCAGCCGCGTATTGACTAGCAATCGGTAGAAGTGATTGAAGCGCTCGCGCTCTGCCCATGCAGGTAAAGTCTCCTGCCGCCGTGTTACGAAAGTTTTCTTAGCGAATTCTGACAAATCCCGCCTTTTGAATCATTTCCTGACCCTGTTCTGTTAGCAGTAAATTGGCATAAGCTTCTCCGGCTTGTTGGTCAACTTGATTGTTCTTTTTGACAATTACAAACAATCGCCGAGTTAAGGGATATTCTCCGCTTAAAAAAGCTTCTGTGTTCACTTCATTACGCTTATACGGACACTCAGACAGCGGCACAAAAGGTAGTTTATAAGGTCGAATTAGTTGATTCAAGTTCCGACCGATCGGCAATGTTTTGATTTGACATTGCGATACCAATAATGGAGCCGAAGCTTCAAATATTCCTCCTGGATCGGCGGCAAGTTTACGAATAGCATCGGTAGGGGTTGATACTATTTCAAGATTGTTTCCTTTATCACCTTGTATGGCGTAACGCTTAATTCTTAAATTAGGGCCACCCACTTGATTCCAATTGGTTATTTTACCTGCATAAATATCATCTCTTTGCTGCGTTGTTATGCCTGGAATATTTAAGCTTGGGTGAACTGCGATTGCTCTCCCATCAATGGCTACTGGAACTTCTACTAAACTAAAGCCTCGTTGTTTTGCTTGTTCGTATTCCCGATCTTCAACTGGGCGAGAAGCATGAGAAAAAGACAATTGATTGTCTAATAACATACGGATACCTGAACCCGTACTAGGCGTACCTTGATTCGCTTGAGTGTAGCGCAGTTTAAATTGAGGCCAAACGGTTTGAATTTCTGGATCTAAATCCCGTCTAATTGTGGCCCAAGTCGTGCTACCGCCATAACTAAATAGTCCGTTTGGGACGTTTTTGATTTGAGTAAAATTTTTACCCTTAGATTGGTCGGTTTGATTGGTTAAAGTCTCTGTTGTGGAAGCAGAATTACTGGTAAACCACCAAAAAACCAAACCGATTAAGCCACTGGTAATTATGAGGGCTAAAACTAGAGATGCTGTTTCGTTTTTTGGAGTCATAACTGACATTCGTGAATTAAGCGATAGACATGACTAACACAAACTCCTTCATTTTAACCTGCAAGCGATCGAGTTGAGCAGCAGTTGATTTATCTTACAGCATATTCCAGATTCATGAAGTACAGTAGCAGCTATGTTGTGTGGTACGTTTTATGTAGGGTGCGTCGCTGCCGCGGCAGGTTCAATGGAACTTGCAGATTGTTGATGGCGACGCACCTTACTTACTACAAACGCGCGCTTCCAGCTTTGTCCAAGTAGAAGGAACAGCGAGCAGCTAGCGCCGTAGCGGTCAGTACCTTTGAAAATCTACTTCTTAAGTAACAGTCAAAATCTCGTTCTTGAGCCGTAGATTTTATTTGGAAGTAAGAGTTAACGTAGTGAATGTAGTAGTAATACCCAAGCATATCTATGACTGATAATAAGCAGACTTTTAACCAGCCTGAATCCAATCCTGACTTCCAGGAAAAGAATGTTGACAATAGCGAAAACCAGCAGATTCAGGCTCAGACTAGCGAAAATACAGAATCAAACCAAGATCAATCCTCAGGCTCAGGCATTGGTGCGAGGATAGCTGGAGCAGCAGTCGGTGGTGTACTCGGTGCTCGCTCTGGAGGAATTCTTGGTGCTGTAGCAGGCTCAGTTGCTGGCGCTATTATTGGTAAAGGTACTGCTGATACGGTTAACCGTGCTGTAGATAATTTAGGGGATGCAGCACACACTGTAGCAGACGGTATTAAACACACTGTAGAAGAGCTAGGGACAGTAGCAAAGGAAACTGCTGAGGAACTTAAACCATCTATCAAAGCTACAGCAGAAGCAGTCAAGCAGACAGTTGAGGAAACTAAGCCTTCGATTACAGGTATAGCCGAATCAGTCAATCAGACAGTTAAGGAAGCCAAGCCTTCTGTAGTAGATGCAGTCAAAAGCGCATCCGAGGAAGTCAAACCTACGATTAGAGAAGTAAAAGATTCAGTCAAGCAGACAGTGGAAGGTGTCAAGCCTTCTATACAAAGTGCCGCGGACTCTATTAAGAGCACTGCCGATGAAGTTAAACCTTCTGCTAAAGCTGTAGCTCAGGAAATTGAGGGTGCCACTAAGGATATTAGATCGACTGTAAAAGATACAGCGAGGGCAGTTGAGCCATCTATAAAAAGTGCAGCCGAATCTCTTCAGTCATCGGGCAAGAGTGTAGCTGAATCAATCAAGTCATCTGCTCAAAGCGCAGCCGAATCTGCTAAAGGTGCAGCGCAGGATGTTAAGTCCTCTGCCCAAAATGTAGCCGCATCTTTTAAAGGTGCAGCGCATGATGTTAAGTCATCTGCCCAATATCTAGCCGAATCCGCCGAGGAAAATATGGATACGGATATTCACATCTCCGGCAGTCCTGAAGTCAAGGAAAAAGTGGTCATTCATGACAACAGAATAATTAAGGACTAGCTAAAGTAAGGACTTAACTCCAGCTTGTTAAAGCTAGCCCTAAGAGAGTTTAATAGAGAGTGGATCTTAGAAAAGAGTCCACTCTTTTGTGTGTATGAGGAATGCGATCGCCTAGGGTTTAACGGAGAGTCTATTGATTGAGGAACTCTCCCCCTGAAGAAGGAGAGATTCCGTTCATTGTTCATAATAGGTTGTAGCCATTTATAAATCGAGAAATAGTTAGGGTGAAGCTGAGGTGCCCAGTTCAACCCCTAACTATTTAATATCCAAATTGCAAAGTCACAGAAGCTTCAATCTGCTGTTCCCCTCCCACCACAGGCGTTGTAGCATCAGCAACAGCAGCGCGAGAAGCAGCCAACTGCCGGTACATAGGAGGCGGCGCGCTAGCACCGTTGACTTGAATGTTGAGAATCTCTCCCCGCTTGAGGTTGAGGGCGCTAAAGACTGCATCCGCTTGCGCTTGAGCGTCTTGAGTTGCTTTTTTGAGTGCTTGTTTTTGAGCTTGTTCGATCGCACTTTCGGCGGCCACAAAGCTTACACCTTGAATTCGCGTTGCTCCCGCTTGCACTGCATCGTCGAGCAAAGTGCCAGCAGATTGAGTATTAAGGCGAAAACTGACGGTATTTGTAGCAATATACCCTATTAGCCGCTGCTGGTTGTTTTCGTAGGTGTAACTCGGGCTCAGGGTGATGCCGGTCGTTTCGAGTTTTTGCACTTGGCGCGATCGCAGCAATGCTACGACAGCCGACGATCGCCTCGCCGCTTCCTGCTGCACCTCGGCCGCCGTTTTCCCCTGCACCTCAACCCCCAAAGCAACTTGAGTCTGGGTTGTCGGAATCGCTTCCACACCCCGCCCAGTGACACTCAGCGTTCTAATCCGCTGTTCTTGAGCAGCCGCCGCATCTAATCCCAGGAAACTCACGAGAGTTAAGGTTAAACACAACGCTGTTAGCAGACTACGGAAATTAATGCGATCGCCACGTTGCAAATTTGAATTCATAAACTTGATTCTCCTCACATACAACAGATGCTATACTTTACCTTCCCACTGAAATTGCTAAATATCCGCCTTGTTACATTTTTAGCAACTAAAAATATTCTAAGTCATTAGTCTAAGTCATTAGTCATTAGTCATTAGTCATGAGTCATTATATGCAATCCTTAAAACAAGCTGCCCGCCGACTCAAAAAAGAGACTTACGCTGTTTATTTAGCAAGTACAGACCAGAGAGTACCAAGGTACGCCAGAATTTTAGCAGGTCTTACGGTTGCCTATGCTTTTAGCCCGATCGACTTAATTCCTGACTTCATACCGGTTCTCGGCTACTTGGACGATTTGATAATTGTACCTTTGGGAATTTGGCTGGTACTGAAGATGATTCCGCCACAGGTTTTAGCCGAGTGTCGGGAAAAAGCAGCCGCAGAAATAGAGCGAGGAAAACCGATAAATCGGGCGGCCGCTGCTGTAATTATTGCCATCTGGATTGGCTTGGGAATATTATCTGCAATTTGGCTAAAACAACTATTTAAACGTTAAAACAAAACTATTTATATTACCCAAAATCAGGACACGGCAGTGCCGTTTCCCTACAATTAATCGGGCGATGGTTACATTTATCATTGAGTTCGATGGATTATTTTGGGGTAGGGAAACGGCATTGCCGTGTCCGACCTTGCCTATCATATCGTTTCCGGTTGCATCGGAATGATTTAACCGCAGAGAACGCAGAGAACACAGAGGGAGATAAGAGAGATTAATAATTCCGATGAAGAGCGGATTTGATATCATTTTTTATTCAGTGCAACCGGAATTCATATTACCTTAAACAACTCGCTTAGCCCAAAAATATTTAAAGTTCTAAAAATCACCGTTCTAGTTATAATATATGGTGCAGCGCACCTTACGTTGAAAAAACTCGCGGTATCGCATACCAAGTATTATTTACCCCTTAAAAAATTAAACTAACTTTCTAGCTATGACTCAAACCACTGATTTCCTCAGCCACCTCAACCCATCTCAGCGCCAAGCAGTCGCCCATTATAACGGGCCGCTGTTAGTAGTAGCGGGCGCTGGTTCCGGCAAAACCCGAGCTCTAACTTACCGAGTTGCTAACTTAGTTCGCACCCATCGAGTCGATCCTGAAAATATTCTGGCGGTGACATTTACAAATAAAGCCGCCAGGGAGATGAAAGAAAGAATTGAGAAATTGCTGGCAACTCAGCAAGCTGAAGCGGAATATGGCAAACCTTTGGTAGAGTTGACCCCGGATGTGCAAACGAAATTGCGATCGCACATTTACCGCACAATTACAAAACACATTTGGATGGGGACTTTTCACTCTTTGTGCGGCCGGATTCTCCGCTACGATATTGAAAAATACCAAGACGAAAAAGGCCGCCAGTGGAAGAAAAATTTTTCGATTTTTGATGAGTCAGATGCTCAAAGTATCGTCAAACAAATCGTCACCAAAACCCTGAACCTCGACGACAAGAAATTTGACCCGCGAAAAGTCCGCTATGCCATCAGCAATGCTAAAAATAAAGGTTGGTCACCTGAAGAATACCAAGCAGCAGAACCGGATTATCGAGGTCGCGTGATTGCCGATGTTTACAGTCGCTACCAAGACGCCTTAGCAGCCAACAATGCCCTAGATTTTGACGACTTAATCCTCGTTCCCGTTAAACTTTTGAGCCAAAACGAGCAAGTATTAAGTTACTGGCATAAAAAGTTTTGCCATATTTTAGTTGACGAATACCAAGATACCAACCGCACTCAATACGATTTGATTCGGATGTTGGTGACAAATAACGCCGACCCCAAAAACTTCGATAAATGGCAAAACCGCTCGATTTTTGTCGTGGGCGATGTCGATCAATCAATTTACAGCTTTCGGATGGCAGATTATACCATCTTGCTGGAATTTCAAGAGGATTTCGGAGATGGTTTGTCCGACGATAAAACTCAGACAATGGTAAAATTAGAGGAAAATTATCGATCGCGCGAAAACATCCTGCAAGTGGCGAACCACTTGATCGAACACAATACCGAACGGATCGAGAAAATTTTGCGCCCGACTCGCGAACCGGGAGCTCCGATTGTTGTCTGGCGGGCAGACAACGAATTAGATGAAGCGGAATTTGTAGCAGGGCAAATTCATACCTTAAAGCGCCAAAACTCCGAATACGAAAACGGCAGTAACTTTGCGATTCTCTACCGCACAAACGCTCAATCTCGATCCTTTGAAGAAGCGTTAATGCGTTTAGACATTGCCTACAATATTGTCGGTGGCCTCAAGTTTTACGATCGCAAAGAAATCAAAGATATCCTAGCATACCTGCGGGCCCTTGCCAATCCCGACGATAGCGTCAGCCTCAAACGCATCATCAATACACCCCGTCGCGGCATTGGGGATACCACATTTTCCAAAATCGAAGACGCTGCAACTCAGTTAGGCATTCCCCTGTGGGAAATCCTCAGCGATGAATCTTCTGTCAATACTCTAGCAGGGCGATCGGCAAAAGCTATTATTAAGTTTGCCGAAATGATTGGTCGTTGGCAATCGCAAGTTGAAACTCTGCCGGCTTCGCAAATTGTCCAAGGAATTATCCAAGATTCAGGCTACATTGAAGATTTAAAAAATCAAGGAACCGAGGAAGCAGAAAACCGCATAGAAAACGTCAGAGAATTGTACAATGCAGTGCTACAATTTGAAGAACAAAACGAAGAACAGACCCTGACATCATTTTTAGCAAAAGCATCTTTAGCATCCGATTTAGATGACTTGCAGGAAGAAGATTCCCGCGTGTCGCTGATGACGCTGCACTCAGCCAAAGGGTTAGAATTTCCCGTAGTATTTCTAGTCGGAATGGAACAGGGTTTATTTCCCAATTTCCGCAGTTTAGACGACCCGAAAGCGATCGAAGAAGAACGCCGTTTGTGCTACGTCGGCATCACTCGCGCCCAGGAATTGCTATTTCTCACCCACACTCGCGAACGCCGCTTGTGGGGAGGTTTCCGGGAACACTGCACCCCTTCGCTATTCTTAGGAGAATTGCCGACACATTTGCTGGCTGGAAGTGCGAAGAAAACTAAAGCCGGGAAAACGGCTGCATCTAAAGGAAAAACTAATAATTTAGCAGCAAATTCCGGCATTTCTCAACCGGGAAACAATGGACAATCGGCAGATTGGCAAACCGGCGATCGGGTTTTTCATCATGCTTTTGGAGTTGGAGAAATTACCCACGTTTTGGGAGAAGGCGATAAAACTAATCTGGCAATTAAGTTTTCAGGTTTGGGCAGAAAAATCATCGATCCCAGAACAGCTAAGTTGCAGCGAGTGTAAGTAAAAATATAGCAAAGCATCTGCGTTAATCTGCGTTAATCTGCACACATCTGCGGTTTCCCATCCATCAAAGATTTATGCAATAACCCTAACCTGTCACACCTCGCATTGCCAATAACGCCGCCCCATAAGCAGCCGCAGTATGAATTGGCGTTTCAACAGGTACTTTTAAATAACGCTTTCTAATCGCACTCCAAACAGAATTTTTTGCCCCCCCGCCAGCAGTATAAACTTTTGTCAAAGGAGTTGCACCGAATTCTTGCAATAATTGATATCCCCGCGCTTCAATCCGCGCTATACTTTCTAGCAAACCGTGCAGAAATTCCACAGAATCAGCAGGACGCGGTTCGAGTCGGGGCGGCAAATTCGGGTCATTAATCGGAAAGCGATCGCCCTTTTTCAACAATGGGTAATAATCCAGCAAACTCTCTTGTGCTGGATCAATTTGTGTGCTATAATTATCCAACTCAACATAAGTAAAAAAGTGTCGCAGCACCGCACCTCCCGTATTAGAAGCACCTCCAACTAACCACAAATCGCCTAATTTATGACTGTAAATCCCGTATCTAGAATCATCTACGCGGGTCTGACTTAACAGTTTGACTGCTAAAGTAGAACCGAGAGAAGTTACTGCTTCCCCTGGTAAATTAACGCCACTTGCTAAAAATGCGGCTATGCTATCGGTTGTCCCAGCACAAACCATACAATCGCGGGGAAAACCGAAGCGATCGCCCACTTGAGCTCTCACTTCCCCCACAGGCGTGCCCGGTGCGACAACTTGCGGCAATTCAGGAGTTGCAGCGCCAGCAATTCCCTCTATCAGCCACTTCGGATAGCACAAAGTATCAACATCAAAACCGAGTTTCAAAGCATTGTGATAGTCGCTAATTCCCAATTTCCCGTGCAGCATCCATGCCAGCCAGTCAGCTTGATGCAGGAAATAAAGCTTCTCAACCACAGGCAAGATGCCTGTTCCACAAAAGCTCAATTGTTTTGTGGGGTGGGCTTCTAGCCCGCCCTCCTGCAACCACAGGAGTTTGGCCAGACTCGATGTAGCGCTCAATACTGTGTGGTTATCCGGCGCGATCGCCCGCAACCTCTCTGTCACCGCTGCACCGCGCGCATCATTGTATAAAATCGGTTCGCATACTGGTATACCGTCGGTATTGCACAGCATGACAGTGGAAGATGTGCCGTCAAGGGCGATCGCCCTTACCTGATTGCGGATTGTTGGGGGAATTTGCTCGATCGAATCCCACAGCGCATTTTGCCACACCGAGGGCAATTCAGGCTGTTGTTGCCCGTTGTTGGCAAAAGTATATTCTGTCTCACAATGTATTGTACCCTGGGAGTCTATGACAGTCGATCGGGCGCCAGTCGTGCCGAAATCTATTCCCAAATAAAGATTCATTTGTTACTCCCGCGAATTTTCCTATATCTCAGAAACCGGGTTTTTTTACGAAAATCTTTCGTTGTCACCCACAGATTAGGTAAAAAACCCGGTTTCTTTGGCATTAGTGCGTAAGTTCATAGCTTAAGCATGGGGGCTAGAAACCCGGTTTCTACGAGTTTTGCGTTGAGTGACGAGAAATCTAGAAAGAAACCGGGTTTCTGAGATTACCGTGCTTCGACATACTCACAAAGCGTAGTTGGTTCGGGAATCGGTAAACCTTCTTCTCGCAATCCTTCTAAGTGAAATTCGATTGCTTCTTTAATTTGCTGCTGTACTTCCGCAAGGGTAGCGCCTGTGGCTGCACATCCGGGTAAATCTGGTGGATATGCTGAATAATTATTGGGTGTTTTTTCAATCACAATGGCATAACGCATTAGTTGATACCCACGGGTGGTCAGAAACCGGGTTTTTTTACGAAAATCTTTCGTTGTCACCCACAAATTAGGTAAAAAACCCGGTTTCTTTGGCTAACTGCTATGACCCAAAATTCGCGACTCTGTTGTTTGATGAGTGAGCCTACCTTACCCTCTTTCAGGTAATTCAATAGATGAGTACAGTTATACGAGTGACGTAGCAGGTAATGAAATGACGAAAAGCCTATAACTTCGTAAAAAAAGGTTCGATAAAAAAGACTTGACAAGGGGCTGAAATCGTTATAGGTTACAGATTACAACTCTCGACGCGAGAGAAGAATCCTTCCCAATCCCATAACCCTGCAGCTACCATCAACGTACGCCCAACGGGCACGCCGCCCTGCCACGGCCCGACCGCCCAGACCGCCAACCCCGTCGGGAGGTGGCCATGCTCTGCTCTGAGATTAAAGGTCAGGTACTCTAAGTCCAACCAACTTCCTCCTTTTCGCCAACCGAGGCGATCGGCCAGGTTGTCTTCAATCTCCCAATCCTCTTTACCGCATACTTCCCACCAGATTTGTTTCTGGACACTAAAGCCGAAACGACCCTGACTGTATTTTACCCACAACTGGTCGATCGTCCGTAAATCATCGCAAGGAAAATTATCAATTGATTGCCGATCAAAATAACCTTCCTTCTCCCGTCTAGCAGCTTTCAGCATCACCTTCAGCGTTTCCCAATCCGCCTCTTCCCACTCCCCCGCCGCCAATAAATCCCGCAGATCAGTATAGTCAACACCCCGTGCTGATTTAAGGGAGTCTGGTGTTTGAGGTGATGGTTGAGGTGATGGTTGAGGTGATAATTGAGGTGAGCGAGTACCAATATCCTGCAAAACTTCAGTAGCAGATTGATAACGTTTTTTAATAGCAGGTTGTATCATTTTATCTAAAATCTGACCCAGTTCCGAACTGACAGATGTTTTTAAGTGTTCTCGCCACACCCACTCAAACTCGCTATCATCGAATAAATCAATCGGCTCAACCTGAGTTAACAGACACAGACAAGTCACACCCAGACTATAAATATCACTAGCATGAATCGGTTTACCGTTGGCTTGTTCTGGTGCCATATATCCAGCCGTCCCGATTCTCGTTCCCGTTAGCCCTAGAGCCGTTTGTGTCGCATATTTCGCGGCTCCAAAGTCAACTAAAACCAATTGCCCATCTTGCCGAAGAATAATATTTTCTGGCTTGATATCTCGGTGAATAACTTGGCGAGAGTGAATGAACTCGAATACTGGCAGTAAATTATTAAGCAACTTGCGAATCTGCGTTTCGCTAAAATATCCCTTAGATTCTAGTGTTTGGGCTAAATTTTCACCGTCGATGAATTCTTGGACTAAATACTGCCGTCCATCTTGACTAAAATATGCTAATAATTCGGGAATCTGAGAATGTTTACCCAACTGTTCTAGGCGTACTGCTTCAAGAGCAAATAACTCAGTAGCTTTCTGGATACTAGAAGTGCCTTGAAATTGGGGGTAAAATTGTTTAATAACGCAGGGAGGTTTTGAGGGTTTATACTCGTCAACAGATAGAAAAGTGCGCCCAAATCCCCCTTGTCCAATAATTTTTTTCGCTCCGTAGCGATCGCCCAATAGCAGTTTATTCCCACATTTTTGACAAAATTTTGTAGAGCCAGACGGATTTTGGAATAGGCAATCAGGGTTTAGACACTGGCTCATAAAATATGCTTAGAGATTACAGATTAAAGCTCTCGATGCGATGCCAACGGACATCGTGTTAAATGTGGAACAGCAGATCCAGGTAAGGACACGGCATTGCCCATTAGTGTCAACTCAACCCCCATTCAAAGTATAGATAACTCGCCCTTGTGCTGTTGCCCATATTAATTGCTCTTCATGGGTGCAACGCCTGATTATTCGCTTCATCAGTAGTGGCTACATCAATCCCTGCATTTCCGAGGGCTTTGACTAAGGAGCGATCGAGAATATCGTTATCTCAATATAAACAAATTTTGCTTAAGAGTAACTCCCCTTGTGTCTGCGAGCAGCTAAGGCTAATTCAAAGCCTGCCTTGAGTTGGTCAGCTACGTCCGGGGAATGGGATGCTTCTCCTCCTTGCCTTGCTTTGAGTTGTAACGGTGTGGCGATCGCAATCCGTTCCTCTTCATAGTCCGTAAGAGCTTTAGCAACAGAAAGAGTATCCTGTAAGTTGAGCCCGTTGAGTTTTTTTGTTAAAGCAACAGCATCCTCAAATGCCATAGTAGTCCCTAATCCTAAGGACGGTCGCATCGGGTGAGCCGCATCCCCTAATAAGGTGATTCTCTCTCTATCCCCCCATTGGGATACTGGTTCCCGATCGAACACGCCAGTTTCCACAATGGTGGTAGGGTCAGTTGCTCGAATAACCCTTTCAACAAACGGAGTCCATTGGTCAAAAACTTGGAGAACCATAGCTAAAACATCGGTACTCTTCTCTGTAGTCGGATGGAGTGCAGTCCCTGTCCAAGCCAGTACCTCGGGTCCTGCATCCATAATCCAAAAATTTTTCTGGTCTCCGACCACCAGTTGAAAACCAGCCCCTTCTGCAAAGGGTTCAGCGAGGGGGGCTAGGATTTGACGGGGCAAGATTCCTCGCCAAGTCATGGTTCCAGTGTACAGAGGCGCACCATCTCCCACGGTAAGACCGCGAACCGCGGAGTAATACCCATCGGCACCAATTAACACTCGTGCGCCAACATCGGGCTGATTCTCAAAGTGCAAACGTAAGGCAGCCTGGGACGGATCAGCGACCTTAGTGAAGTTGACAAACTTATGGTTAAGGTGAAGGGATACGGTAGGTGGCAGTGTGTTGTGCAATGAGGTTTGTAGGTTATACCACGCTAGCCAAGTGAAGGGAGTACCAGCCAAGGGCGATTCATCAGAAAACAGAACCTCGCCATTGGGTCTCATCAGCAGTTGTCGCTGTGGGTTGGCACCTAAGGCACGAACTTGGGTAGCGAGATCGGCATCGATCAGACCCAATGCCTTATACCCGGCTTCTGCCAACCCTAGGGCAGCGCCGATGGGACGTAAAGCTCTAGCTCGTTCAAACACAGCTACCGAAAAACCTAAATTGGCTAGCCCGTGGGCTGCACATAGTCCGCCGGGTCCTGCACCAATAATGGCGATATCGAAAGTTGGGGTTTCAGTCATGAATTGTGTTGAGAGATTTCGGACTTGTGTGTACGGGGTAGCCTTAAGAAGGGGGGACAGGAGTCCGATCGCGCGTCCCTCTTCTTAAGGATGCCAGGGGGATTGGGACTCGGCGATCGACCAGAGATACAATTGTTTTCAGGCGATGCTTGACACCTATGGACTGACCGTTAGATAAGACCTATTCACAACTACTCACAACTCGACAAATCTACTCATGTGTAGCTGGAAGCTTACTTCCTGCTTCGCTCTGGCAGTGTCGGCACTCACCAGTCCGCAGGCTAACCCCGTCTAACTGACGGTTTTTGACAAATTAATCGCTGCGTTCAAATCGCGGTCAATCTTGAATCCACAATGGGAGCATTCAAACACTCGCTTGCCCAAGGAAAGTGTTTCTTTTTTAATTCCGCAATTAGAGCAGGTTTTGCTTGATGGAAACCAACGGTCAACTACCACCAACTTTGAACCATATAATTGGCATTTGTAGGTTAGCTGTCTGCGAAACTCAAAGAAACCCATATCAGCAATAGAGGCAGCCAGCTTATGATTAGCCATCATCCCAGATACATTCAAGTCCTCTATGACAATTACACCGTGGTTTTTGGCAAGTATTGTCGTTAACTTGTGCAGCGTATCCGAGCGGATTTTAGCTATTTTTCTGTGCAATTTAGCTAGGGCCAGTTGTGCCTTTTTCCAGTTATTTGAACCGATGACTTTATGGCGATTGAGCCACTGCATTCTTGATAGCTTGGCTGCGGATTTTTTGTAGGATTTAGTACCTTGAACCACTTCACCTGTCGAAAGAGTAGCTAATGTTTTAATGCCAAGGTCAACCCCTATGATGCTTGTGTGGCATACCTCTTGCTGTTTTACGTCAAACCTGAAACTGATAAACCACCTGTCCGCACTCCGGGATATTGTGCAGGATTTCATTAATACTTGCGGTAGCCTTTCATAAGTCTTAAGAATGCCAATTACGGGAACTTGGATCTTATTGTCACCCAAAATTTTCACCGTTCCTTCCAATGTGAAAGAGTCCCGTTGCCCTTTCTTCTTAAACTTTGGCACTCCCGCAGTCTTATTAAAACACCGTTTCCACGCTTCACGTAAAGCCATTAATGCTTGTTGTGGCGTAGATTTAGAGCATTCGTAATACCAAGGATTTTCTGGCTTCACCATAGCTACTAACAGTTTGTGCAGGTCGATAGCTGTGGGAAACTTCAGTCTTTCATTGGGATTGGTTTTGTTGTGGTCGAGAAGGTTTTTGGTTAACCACAACCCCCAATTCCAAGCATGACGCGCTACTCCACAATGTTTTGCTAACTGTGTTCGTTGTCGGTCGTTTAGTTTTAGCTCGGTCTTAAAACCTAGCAACATCAAGCCACCTCCTTAAAGTTATTACTGAGATGCCTAGTTATTTTGCGGCGTCTCCGATGCTGATTGTCATTTCTTCTGGAATGTCGCTCATGGTAGTTTCTGTTAGAGACTACATTTCATTATTATCATTCCAGAAGAAATGACAAGAGGTGATAAGAAATTTGGCTACAGTTTCTTGCCCTTAAACTTTTGTCCCGCACTCAGGACAAAACTTATTGCTCGAAACATTCTTCGCGCCGCAACTCGGACAATAAATCAACTCGGCAGATTGCAACTTGCTACGTTCGGGCAAACCAACCATTTGAGCGTTGCTCTTACCTGGAACTACCATCGGATAGCAGTTTTCGTCCCTCGTCACCTTGACGTTCATCAGCACCGGGCCGTCGTGAGCGAGCATTTGACCGATCGCCTCTTTGAGTTCCTCCGGCCGCGAAACCAGCATCCCCTTCACGCCATAAGCTTCAGCCAGCTTCACAAAATCCGGCATCCCCACAGTCATATTCGACGACGAATAACGCTCCCCATAGAACGCCTGCTGCCACTGCCGCACCATGCCTTGCCAGCCGTTATTTACAATCACAATTTTGACATTAATGCCGTATTGTGCTAGCGTTCCCAACTCTTGAATATTCATTTGCACGCTAGCATCGCCAGCAATACAAATCACTTGCTCATCGGGTAGCGCCATTTTCGCGCCCATCGCCGCCGGCAGCCCGAAACCCATCGTTCCCAAACCAGCGCTCGAAATCCAGCGGCGCGGCCCGTTGTTCAAGAATTGAGCCGACCACATTTGATGTTGACCGACATCTGTTGTGTAGTAAGCATCCGGCGCTTGATTCGCCAACTCCGAAATCACCTCTTGCGGAGACAAAATGTCTGGGTAATGAGGCACAACTAACGGATAGTCCTGTTTCCAGCGATAGATCCTGTGCAGCCATTCCCCAGTTTGTCCGGTCTTCCCCGAAACTCCAGTTTCCCGACAGCGGCGCAGCAAATCGAGCAAAACTTGGCGGACATCTCCGACAATCGGCACGTCAGGGCCGCGATTTTTACCTACTTCCGCCGGGTCGATATCGATGTGAATCACCTTAGCGCGGGCGGCAAACTCGTCTAATTTGCCCGTCACGCGATCGTCAAACCTCGCCCCCACAGCAATCAGCAAATCGCACTCGGTAACGGCAAAATTAGCGTAAGCAGTGCCGTGCATCCCCAGCATTTTCACCGACAAAGGATGGTTTTCGTCAAAGGAACCTTTGCCCATCAGCGTTGTCGTGACCGGCAATTGGAAAAGTTCGGCGAGTTCCTTAATTTCCTCGTGGGCCCCCGCCGCGATCGCCCCGCCGCCGACATAAAGCAAAGGACGCTTTGCTTCCTTCAGCAAATGAATCGCTTGATTAATTTGCCGAGGATTTCCCTTCACCGTCGGCTTGTAGCCCGGAATTCTCACCGATCCGGGTTCCACGGGCAGATAGTCAAATTCTTCTAAACCCACATCCTTGGGTACGTCAATCAACACCGGCCCGGGCCGCCCTGTACTGGCGATGTGGAAAGCTTCAGCCACAATTCGCGCCATATCTCTCGGGTCGCGCACTACATAAGAATGCTTGACAATTGGCAGGGTAATGCCGTAAATATCAGTTTCCTGAAACGCATCAGTGCCGATCGCCGGACGGGCAACCTGACCGGTAATAATTACCATGGGGATCGAATCCATGTGGGCCGTCGCAATCCCCGTCACCAAATTAGTTGCGCCCGGGCCCGAAGTAGCGAAACAAACCCCAACTTGTCCGGTAGCGCGGGCGTACCCGTCAGCCGCGTGAGCCGCGCCTTGCTCGTGTCGCACCAAAATGTGTTTGATCGCACCGGTTGCTTCAGCGAGGTAGAGTTCGTCGTAAAGCGGCAGAATTGCGCCGCCGGGATAACCAAAAATATGCTTGACGCCGTGGCGGATTAAGCTGTCGATCAAAGCAAATCCACCAGTTGCACGCCTGACGGTCACTTTAGTTTTTAGTTGCACAGAATTTCCGTCCTTAAACTAATTATGATTTTTAATGAAAGCTTTTATACTACTTTAATCTCAATTAATGAAACTAGGAAAATTTAAGTGGTGAGATTTTAGAAAAGATTTCGCGATCGGACATTTATCGCCAGGTCAACATTTGTGGAACAGCAGAGCAAGAAAAGAAACGGAGGAAATCGCGGTTTGTCTGCCGGTTTACCGCGATATGACCCTTGTATAGCATTAGTTTCGATCGGCATTCGACAAGAAAAACAATGGTTGGCAATGCGAGAACCTCAATAGCGCCAGGGCGGTTGCTATGTTAGAGATCGATCGCAAAAAGAAAGCCCTCGAACCTCTTCCCATTGGTATCAACAATCGCCTAAAACCCTTGATAAATCTTGTTTAGACGCGAGTCTCGATCCCGCTGGCATTCCCGTTCTTAAGGGAAACTAAAGAGAATGCTTTGGTTCCCCCTGAGATGTTGCACCATTCTCAATAAGCTTTTTATGAACAGGCTGGACGGCCTGTTCCACAAGAAAATTCACTCTTTGTGGAACAGGCATCTTGCCTGTTCTTGAGAATGGTGCAAGATGTGAGTTACCCCCAACTATCAGGGGATCTGGGCAATCATCGTCAAACAGTAGCTCGGTATTACATTTGACGTTAAGTTGACACCCATCCCCTCTTCTATCTTCCTTCTTCCTGACATCCGTTACATCCGTTACAGAATCCGTTGCCGAACTTCCTTCTTCCTGACATCCGTTACATCCGTTACATCCGTTACAGAATCCGTTGCCGAACTTTCTTCTTTGCAAACTTCACACAACATCCTGCAAGACTTTGCGGGTATGTCGCCAAGCTGCCATCCCCATCACCGAGACCAAAAAGCCCAAACTCAGCAACACGATCCGCAAGCCGAGGTCATCCGAGCCGACGGCTTTACTGACAGCATCCGTCAGCGGGCCGGTCAGTGCTAAAGGCAAGCTCAGAGCAATATTAATCGCATTATTCTCCAAGCCAAAGACTTTTCCCCGCATAGATTCTGGAGTTTTTTCTTGAATCAGAGCTTGCATCGGGCCGTTAATTAAGGAAGCGCCAAAACCGAACACAGCGCTCAATCCGAATCCCACCCACAACTGTCTGACAAAGGCAAACATTGCTAATACAAAACCCATCATCAAAAAACCGATTAACGGCAGAGGTTTTTGGTGGAAGCTTGCGCCCCAGTGTCCCAAAAAGGCTGCGCCGAAGACCATTCCGACTCCCGCTGCAGCCAGCAAAAAGCCAAATTGAGTTTCTTTGAGACCTATTTTGCCTGAAAGCGCGATCGCCAGCACCTGAAGCGCGGCAAACACGGAATACAAAATCGTCAACTGCACCATCGCGTTGCTGACAAGGTGATTGTGTTTCAAATACCGCAAACCTTCTTTGAGGTCTTGCCAAGGATGGACGTTTTTGCCACTGCTGCCGGGATGAGATTCTTTGATCCGCATGGCATAGATCAAACCTGCTGATATCAGGTACAACCCGCCCAGCAAAAACTCTTGAGAAGCTGGTCCGAAGCTATGTTTGACCCAACTAAACAGCGGTTCGCCGATCGTCATCCCGACAATAATCCCGCCCATTGTGGACGAGGCGAACAGGGCATTTGCTGACATCAGTCCCTCTCGCCCCACGGCCAGGGGGATAGCGGCCGCTTCTGCGGGAGCAAAAAATTGCGTTACGGTAGAGACTAAAAACGTCATCGTCAACAAAACGACAAAAGCTTTGGGCAAAAACGGCAAAGCTACAATCAACAACGCTCGAATCACGTTGCAGGCGATCAGCATTTGCTTTTTGGAAAAGCGGTCTACGACGATACCTGCCGCCGAACCAAATACGATCGCCGGCAGCGTGTAGGCGATCATCACCGCTGACAGCATAGAATGTTCCGTATTCTGTCCTGGTGTGTAACCGCCTGTTTTCAGGAGGATAATCAGCAATACATAAAAGATTTTATCCGCCACTTGGGCCAACAACTGGCCCGTCCACAAGGCGAGGAAGGGGCGATTTCTCAGTAGGGCATCAAGCCCGCTGCGGTCAGGGGGAGGGCTGGCTGGGTGCATAGGAATAGTTTAACTGACCGCCTCTGGCAATTATCGTTTTCAGCAATACGTGCAAATCTCCCTCTTCGTAGTGGAAACTCGGAAAACTCCTGTCTCCTGCGTTCTTTTTCTGTTTTAGCAGATCCGTGGTTCCCGGCTTGGGTCTTTTTCACTCTACCGCGATCTGCCCGAGCTAGCGAGTCCGCCCCCCGGCAAATGCGAGAATATTGTTAAAGATTGGCGTGCATCTCATCGCGAGTACAAAATAAGGTAGTATATTTTACAAAATACTTAATCCTAGCAGTGATATGAAAAGATGTCACGCGATTTAAGTAATATAACGAAGGTACTAACTGTTAGGAGTGAGAAACTTGAAAAAGGTTGAAGCTATTATTCGCCCCTTTAAACTAGACGAAGTGAAAATCGCACTCGTCAATGCTGGCATTGTGGGGATGACTGTTTCTGAAGTTAGAGGTTTTGGCCGTCAGAAGGGCATGACTGAACGCTATCGCGGTTCTGAGTACACCGTTGAGTTCTTGCAAAAGCTCAAGGTCGAGATTGTTGTGGAAAACGATCAGGTTGACATGGTGGTTGATAAAATTATCGCTGCTTCCCGGACGGGCGAGATTGGCGACGGCAAGATTTTCATCTCTCCTGTAGAACAAATTATTCGGATTCGGACTGGGGAAAAGAACTTGGAGGCAATCTAAGATACTGGGGCATTGGGCATTGGGCATTGGTAATTGGTCATTGGTAACTAATCATTGCCAAGGAAAAACCTCTTTCCTGTTTAGTTCTGATACCTAAGTGTCAATATCCAATGCCACAGTTACCCCCGGGTTTGGCTTTTTTCCTCATGAGGGGTTGACAAGGTTCGCCATTTGTGGTAAAAGAGCGTGGAAGGCTCGGCCGCGGTGAGAGTGCGATCGCTTGATATCGGGAGTCATTTCTGCAAAAGTCTGTTGCTGTGCGGGTACGTAGAAAATGGGGTCATATCCGAAACCTCCCGTACCGCGAGGAGTGTGGAGGATTTCGCCCCGACAAATTCCTTCTACTTGCAAGGCAATTGTACCGTCGGGACGGGCGATCGCGATCGCGCAAACAAATTGTGCTTCCCGGTTTTGTTCGCGAACCAATTCTTTGAGGAGTCGAGATATCCTGTCAGCATCGGTTTTCCCGTAGCGTGCCGAGTAAATCCCGGGTTGGCCGTTGAGTGCATCTACCATTAAACCAGAATCATCGGCGATCGACCATTTGCCCGTTGCTTTTGCCACTTCAGAGGCCTTCAAGCAAGCATTAGCAATAAAAGTTTCGCCTGTTTCCTCGATTTCCAACTCTTCCGGTTTGAGCTGCAATTCCCATCCCCAATCCTGAAGATAAACTTGCATTTCCTTGAGTTTACCCGGATTGCCCGTAGCTACAACTAGCAATTTGCGATCGGTCATTATTTCTCTTAAAACTTACGGCTCCATATTAACAAAAGATGGGGAAAATGGTTGCAACAAAATTCCCAAAATCTTATCAACATCTTGAATATAGTATTCAATCGGATCGATATAAACAGTAGTTTCCTCCAAAATCAAGAATTTCCAGTTAGTGCCCGTCGTCACCGCCCCGTAAATGCGATCGACCTCAGTGTCTTGGTTTTGATTGAAACATTGAGCCGCTACCATTGCAGCCACGCATTGACCCAAACCGCCAATAATATCTTCCTTTTTTGCCTCAAAAATTGTTATAACCGGAGCACTGATGAACAATTGTTCTGGAGATCCGCTAATAATATAATCGCAAAATCCTTGCAAGCCTCTTTCTGGATCGACAGTAAAATCCTTACCGGAAAAAAGAGAAACTCGTTTGTTTAACAATCGCCGAGCTTCTGCTAAAATCGGGGCAATCAAAAATTCCGAGCGAGCTTTTTCTGTGGAAATAAAAGTTGCTAGCGGTACATAATCGATCAGGATTGTTGTTAATATTTCGGAGGGTGAAACTGGTTTTGTATAAGCAAATAAATTTCGGCTTTCATCTAAGGTTAATCCAAAATCTTTTTTGACTCTCGCAAGGCTGAAATCGCTGTATGCCATTTGCTTTTATCCTAAAATTAATCTGATATAGCAATAGTATTTCATTGTGAGTAAGATTTTTTAATGAACCGCGAAGACGCGAAGGACGCGAAGAAGAGAAGAGAAAGAGTTCACAATTGAGGGGAGGGTTGGTAGGGTAATACTATTTTATTTATGAAGAAGATTTTTTTAACCGCAGAGGGCGCAGAGGACACAGAGAAATAGAGATTTGAGATTAACTCATCCGCGTTCATCTGCGTTTATCTGCGGTTGAAAACTCGGATTAATTATGCGCCCAATTTTTCGCCCAGTGTAAGTTTTGCATAACTTCTTTCAATGTCGCCGCTTCTGAATACAGCCGCAACACGGGTTCGGTTCCGCTAAACCGAATTAACAGCCAACTTCCGTCAGCTAAGCGGAATTTATATCCGTCAACTTTGTTGCAATTTACAACTGCTTTGCCGGCGATTTCTGTTAAAGGTTGATTTTGCAGCAGCGACAGCAAACGCGACCTTTCTTCCATGTTTGCTAAGTGCAAGTCTATTCTGTCATAAGCTGAAGTAAAGCTTGTTTCTTGTTGCAGTCGGCTGTAAATTTCGCTTAAGTCTTCCCCGGATTTGACAACTGCTTCTAACAAGTACAGGGCTGACAGCAAAGCATCTCGTTCGGGAATGTGTGTACCGTAGCCAATTCCTCCCGATTCTTCGCCACCGACTAAGACTTGGGTGGTTAACATTCGATCGGCTATATACTTGTAACCGATCGGCGTTTCAAATAAAGGCAAGTCGTACAGCTTGGCAATTTTGGGAATTATGTCTGAACCGCTGACTGTTTTGATGACTTCCCCGGTCAAGCCGCGCCGTGAAGCTAAATGTTCGATTAATATGGGAACTAGGATTTGTGAACTGAGAAAGTTGCCACTAGAGTCAACGGCTGCAATTCGATCGCTATCTCCGTCAAATACAAATCCGATCGACAAACCAGAGCTTTTTCGCTGGTGAGTGCGCATCACCCGAAATAACTGCGACAGGTAGCGCGGCAAAGGTTCCGGTGCACCGCCGCCGAACAGCGGATCTCGATCGCTGTTGACTTCGTGCACTGTTTCTTCTAAAATTTGAGCTAGTCCTCCTGCTGCCGCACCGTGCATTACATCTACAAATACTGTAATTTTGCCGCTGGCGATCGCCTCTTTAATTGCCTCAATATCTACCATTTCCCGCAAGGTTTTGCAGTAAGCCGGCCAAGGATTGAAATTCTCCAATTTGCCCGGATTTGCTGAAAGTGCCGCCGGATTTTCGAGTTTTTTTTCTATCTGTTGAGTAACTTCCGGCGAAACTGAACCGCCAAATCCGCCCTTGACTTTTAACCCTAAATATGCACCGGGATTGTGGCTGGCGGTCAGCACGATCGCACCCAAAGCATTTAATTGTTTGGCAGCTAAACTGAAAGCCGGAGTAGGGGCGTAGGATTCGCTCAGCAGCACGTCAAATCCTGCGTTTTGGACGGCAACAGCCGCTGTGAAGGCAAATTCTTCAGCCAGAAACCTACGGTCGTAACCGACAATTACGGTACCGCTGCTGCTGGTTTGTGCGAGAACTTGTGCCGCTAGGGGAGCTACTAACGCCACGCGATCGAATGTAAAATCGTCAGCAAT
>NZ_JANMZH010000437.1:0-5973 GCF_031383065.1 Microcoleus sp. OTE_8_concoct_300
AAATAATTAAAAATTTTATTTTTTTTGGTGGGAGGGGCGCCCCCCCCTACCAAAACGGCCGGCCGGCACGCCCATCCCACTTTCCTTGTGGAAGTTATTTAATTCTCATTCCTAACCGTCAACAATCAATAATCAACTACTTTGGAGGCGGCAAAATAAAACTCTCCTTTCCATTCTTATCTTTTTGCACCTGAGCTCCCAACTTGACAAGAGCTTGTTTCGCCCTTTGACGCACCAACTTATCAGTTGTTTGAGAATAAACGGTACTCCAAGCAATAAACCGCACCGGCACGCTATCGGGATCTCTGCGTAAATACTCAGCAGTTGCTCGAAACATCGGCGCGAATTTCGGCCCTTCCGGGCTTCCTTGCACCCAATCAGCGGCCATTTCGTGAGAGCGAATTGACTCGGGAATATCCCCCAACAGCAGCAACTCATCAAGACCTTTAGTTCGCCACACTATCCACGATTGGGAATGAATTTGTGGGGAAACGGCAAGGGCCCTAGTACCCCGCTCTATCAAATTAACAGCAGTTTCAGGCTTTCCCTGATAAAAAGAAATAGCTGTGGAAAGAAAGAGATAGATGTCAGCCCACCGCGGGTCGCGCTGCGTAACTATGTCAAAATAATCTTGGCTCAGATTGTAGCCCGTTACATCTCGCGCTTCGTCGTCGCCAAAATACTGCAAAAATTTGAGAAATGTCCAATCTGCAATTAAATTGTCAAAGCCAAAACTAGGGAGATTTTTGAGCATTTTCAGCTGCAGGGCTTCTTGCTGCGCTTCTTGCTGTGCAGCTTGCTTGAAACTGGCAGGAGACATTGCAGAGAGAGGCTTTTGCCCCTGAACGCCCACAGGCGGCATTCCGCCCAACTGCCCGCTCGACTGCATGGCTACGACCCCCGCCAGCGCTGCTAGACCGATAACTCCATTAACGAGCAGGCTCAACCACTTACGCGAAAATTGTTCGATTTTAGCTTCCACGGCACATTTAAATCCAAGTTTTAAATTAAGTTTATGGAAAGAGAGTAATAATTGGTTGGCGATCGACTATAAATCTCGTTAAACTGTCCAAAGGGATGGTGGAGCCTCCACACAATAGTTTAAGTAGTAGTTTGAGATTTTTTAGCAATATAAAATCTCAAATCAAAAATCTAAAATCGAATTGAGCCAAATTCAATGAATCAAGCCCGCAGACGCTTTTCTAAATTACAGGCAGCCCTGTTCAGTGGGGCGATGGCAACAACCGCTTCGATATCTTTACTGGTTCCCGGGCTGAGTCAATCAGTCCGCGCTGAGCTTCAAGATAGCCCCAAAGCTGTCTTAGACGAAGCTTGGCAAATTGTGAACCGAGAGTATGTCGATGGCAGCTTTAACAAGACAGACTGGCAAGTAACTCGCCAAGACTTGCTGAGCCAAAATTATACCTCTCGCGAAGCTGCCTACACCGCCCTCCGCAAAGCCCTAGAGAAATTAGAAGACCCCTACACGCGCTTCATGGACCCGAAGCAGTACGAAGCGCTGACGAATCAAACCTCTGGGGAACTGACAGGGGTGGGGATGAGGCTGGAAGAAGACGAGAAAACGAAAGCTATTAGGGTAGTCGAGCCGATGGAAAATTCCCCGGCCCTGAAGGCAGGGATTCAAGCGGGCGATACGATTTTGGTGATTGACGGCAAAACAACCAAAGGCATGACTGTCTCGGATGCGGCTCAGGTAATTCGGGGCGAGGAAGGCACGAAAGTCACGCTGCGGATTGCTCGTGAGGGCAAAAGCGAATTTGACATCACTCTGACTAGGGCGAGAATTGAGGTAGCAGCGGTTCGCTACAGCCTCAAGAAGGAAGGCGGTAAGAATGTCGGTTACATCCGTTTGCAAGAGTTTAGCTCGCACGCGGGCGAACAAATGCAGGCGGCGATTAAAAAGCTCTCGGCTCAGAAAGCTGATGCTTTTGTTTTGGATTTGCGGGGGAATCCCGGCGGGTTGCTGCGAGTGAGCATTGATATCGCTCGGATGTGGATGGATACAGGGGCGATCGTCCGCACAGTCGATCGCGCGGGGGATTCTCAGGAAATGCGGGCAAACCGCACTGCTATCACTGACAAGCCTTTGGTGGTGCTCGTGGACGATAACTCGGCCAGCGCCAGCGAGATTTTGGCCGGTGCTCTGAAGGACAACAAGCGCGCAACTGTGATGGGCGGCCAAACTTTTGGCAAAGCTTTGGTGCAGTCGGTGCATTCTTTGGCTGACGGTTCGGGATTGGCGGTGACGATCGCTCACTACTATACCCCGAACGGTACGGATATCAGCCACAAGGGGGTTACTCCCGATGTCAAAGTCGAAGTAACCGACGAACAAAAGCTGAAATTAGCTAACAAACCGATGTTGGTGGCGACTAAGGACGATCCTTGCTACGCGCAGGCGATCGCACTTTTGCAAACTACCGCTTCGTCTCCCCGTCCCGTTGCTGGTAAAGAGGCTCTTGTTCCTCAGAAGTAGTTGAAACCGTAAGTTATTAACAATAAGCATGAAGATGAAACCCGCCGATGCGGGTTTTATTTTTGTAGTTTGATTTAGCCTCAGATTGCTAGAAAATGGTTTGTAATAACAGCCAACTATTTAATCCTACTATAATACTAGCCACTAACCAAGCTAAGGCTTTCAGCCAAAATGGATTCACAAATTCTCCCATTAAGTTGCGGTTTGAGGTAAACATTACCAAGGGAATTACTGCAAAGGGTAATTGCAAACTGAGAATCACTTGACTGAAAACCAGTAAATTAGTTGTACTGCCTTCACCAAACAAGATAATTGTGATCAAAGCCGGTACAATGGCAATCAGTCGAGTCAGCAACCGCCGCAACCAAGGCCGCAGCCGAAAATTGAGAAACCCTTCCATCACAATCTGTCCTGCTAGAGTTGCAGTCAAGGTTGAGTTCTGCCCCGAAGCCAATAAAGCAAAGGCAAAAATTGCACTAGCAGAACCCACACCCAGTACCGGAGAAAGGAGTTTGTAAGCATCTTGAATTTCTGCTACTTCTTGATAGCCGGAAAAGTGAAAAGTTGCAGCAGACAATATCAGAATTGCTGAATTAATAAACAAAGCTATTGACAGCGCTACGGTAGAATCAATTGTGCCAAATTTAATTGCTTCCCATTTTTTATCAGAAGCTTCTTCCCAAGCGCGAGTTTGCACGATCGACGAATGCAAGTAAAGATTGTGGGGCATCACAGTTGCCCCCAAAATACCAACTGCAATATAAAGCATTGCCTGATTTTGCAAAATCTCTAGGCTGGGAACATAACCGAGTAAAACTCCTCCGGCATCTGGTTTGGCAAAAATTATTTCGGCAATAAAACAACCGCCAATAATTACAATAATCGTAATCACCAAAGCTTCGATATAACGAAAGCCTTTACCTTGTAAAAATAACACCATCATCACATCTAGCGCAGTGATGCACACTCCCCAAACTAAGGGAATGCCAAATAGCAATTGCAGTCCGATCGCACTACCAACAAGTTCAGCTAAATCGCAAGCTGAAATAGCAATTTCACAAAGTATCCACAGCAAAAAACTAACTCGCGGACTGAAATAATCTCGACAAGCTTGTGCCAAATCTCGTCCCGTTGCCACTCCCAAACGCACACAGAGTGATTGCAGCAAAATTGCCATCAAATTAGATAGCAAAATCACACTTAATAGCGCATAGCCAAACTTTGCTCCCCCCGCTAAGTCAGTCGCCCAGTTTCCGGGGTCCATGTAACCCACTGAAACCAAATATCCAGGCCCTGCGTAGGCCAGCATTTTACGCCAGAAACCTTTGCTGTTGGGAACGGGGATGCTGCGGTGAACTTCAGGCAAGCTGGGCCTATTTTCCGAGTCAGTCATTGGTTTTACCGTTCAATAATTTTCATATTCTTTTCATAATCTCACAAATTCCCCTAAATTTGATCAGTCGTATGGGTCAAAATCCGGCGGAGTCACCGTATATATTAAGTTGTGTATATTTTTGAGATTGAACCGAGGTGCGCGCGATCGACTATGATGAGGTCGATCGACAAAAATCACTCTTATGTGCGAATACTCTATTTCAAAACTCTAGTCGCATTGAAAATAGCTGCTAAAGCCACCCCAACATCGGCAAAAACTGCTTCCCACATTGTCGCTAAACCAAAAGCACCCAAACCAATAAATATCCCTTTGACTGACAGGGCAAAAAGGATATTTTGCCAGACAATATTATGAGTTTTTCGGGCAATTTTAATGGCTTCAGCCACCTTAGACGGTGCATCTGCCATAATCACAACATCGGCAGTTTCGATCGCTGCATCCGAACCCAAACCCCCCATCGCTATGCCCACATCAGCTCTAGCAAGCACTGGTGCATCATTAATTCCGTCCCCCACAAAGACAATTTTATCGCCTTTTTTAGATTGACCGATCTGTTTTTCGATCGCCTCTAATTTTCCTTCTGGTAATAACTCGGCTAAGTAGGAATCTAAACCGAGCTTTTTCGCAACACTATCGGCTACAGACGGAGAAAACACGTTTGATCGAGTTCACAAAGCTTTAACTGAGGAAGGGTTTTGGCTGTCGAGTCTCAACTTTCAGAGTTTTCCTAGGGTGATGCAGAGTACGCGGAAAGCCCTCTCTAGTCAATTCGACCAGCAACACATCGAAGGATTGCCGGGAGTCCGACAGCCGCTGAAGCCAGATATTTCAGAACCCTAGAGCACCTCAAATTAGTTGAGGCTAGTTTGCGCCACTACGTGAGTCTTTGGGCTTTGGCCCTCTTGGATGGCAAGGTGGGTTTTGCCCTGGATATCGCCTTACACGTCGGAGATGCCTAGGGGACAGATCCTGTGGGCGGTATATTGCTAGATCAAACGATCGAACTGGCGAAACAGTATAAATAGGGAAGAGCGAACAGGAAATAGGGAACAGGCGATCGGCCAGCAAATAGGACAAAATTTATGTATTGTGAAACTTCGTTAAGTTTGTAAGCATTAATAAACAATAGTAGTATTATATTACTATAGTAGTCGAGTAAAAAACACATGAGTTAAAGGATAAAAACCTTAAATGCAACTAGCAGAGAGGCACATCATTAAATCTACAGAACATCGTTTCGCGGAAATTGATGAATTAGCTTTTAAATCCAAGAATCTCTACAATGCTGCCAACTACGTCATTCGTCAGAGCTTTACTTATGGATGGGGTTACATTAACTACAATGAAATGAATCGTTTGATGAAATATCATCAAGCATACAAGGCAATGCCCGCTAAGGTCAGCCAACAAATCTTGATGATATTGGACAAGAATTGGAAATCGTTTTTTGAAGCAGTCAAAGCTTATAAAGCTGATTCCTCTAAATTCACTGGTCGCCCAAAACTGCCGAAGTATAAGGATAAAGCCAAGGGTCGTAATATTCTTATCTATACGATTCAGGCAATTAGCAGCAAGCAATTGAAAAAAGGAATTATCAAGCTTTCGGGTACGGAAATTTTGATAAACACCAAAGTAAATCCCGCTCGAATTTGCCAAGTTAGGTTGGTTCCCAAATGTGATTCGTATGTAATTGAGGTAATTTATGATGAACCGGAGTCCACCGTCAGTAACGATATTTTGGCAGCTAGTATTGATTTAGGACTGAATAATTTAGTGGCGTTAACTTCAAATCAGCCGGGTTTCATCCCTCTGTTGATTAACGGGCGACCATTAAAATCGATTAACCAGTTCTACAACAAACGCTCTTCACACTTACAATCTCAGTTAAAAGGAAGTCGCAAAAGTTCGCCCCGCATTCAGCGCTTAACTCGCTGTCGCCACCAAAAAGTCGATAATTACTTGCATCATACCAGTCGCCTGATTGTCGATTATTTGGTCGCCAAACAAATTGGGACGTTAGTAATTGGCAAAAATGCACAATGGAAAACCGAGATTGATTTAGGAAAGCAAACCAACCAAA
>NZ_JANMZH010000469.1:0-12010 GCF_031383065.1 Microcoleus sp. OTE_8_concoct_300
GTCGTCTGTACTTCGACAATGTTTCGAGAGCTTGTTAGACCTGCAACACTGTTGAGCGTGACCTTAGAACTGTTTAATTGCTCCGGACAGAGCAGGGGACTAGCTACGCATCCACAGGGTGTCGTGACTCTCAAAACGTAGGCAATTAAGCCTTAGTCTGGTCAGTACGGCTTGCCAGATTTCTCTTGCAAGCCCCGTGTCTTGAGACCGGGGTTACTGACATTAGGACGGTCTTATTCGTCTTCGAGGTTTCCCGTCTCAACCGCCGATGCCACGTTAGGGACACCACAAGGGTGTTCGACACTTAAGTCGATGATGGTCTTACTTAGCGTCCACAGGCAGCCGCCCGTCTTCCACAGGCAGTTACAATATTAGAATATACATTAAAAATTATTGCAGAAGATGGACGATTAATCTCAACGAACTCGTAATTTCAGCTACACAAAATCTATATAATGTAAAGATCGAGTTACAGAACCCTTTCACCGAGGCAGTATTTATTCACCGTGTTTGCACTCAGCGGCTACGAGTATTTCTTAGGCTTCCTGTTAATTTCCAGCCTAGTCCCTATCCTCGCCCTCACGGCGTCTAAGGTACTGCGCCCGAAAAGTCGTCCCTACGACCGACGCACTACCTACGAATCCGGCGTCGAGCCGATCGGCGGAGCCTGGATTCAGTTCAACATCCGATATTATATGTTCGCCCTGGTCTTCGTCATCTTCGACGTAGAGACCGTCTTCCTCTATCCTTGGGCGGTTGCTTTCAACCAGCTAGGACTGTTGGCTTTTATCGAAGCCTTGTTTTTTATCACGATCCTCGTTATTGCTCTTGTCTATGCATGGCGCAAAGGAGCCTTGGAATGGTCTTAAGTTCTGACAAATCACAAAAAGCCCAACTTGTCAACCCAGTTGATCGCCCGGAAGTCACATCCCAACTCTCAGAGAACGTCATCCTGACAACAGTGGATGACCTCTACAATTGGGCGAGACTTTCCAGCCTGTGGCCGCTACTTTTCGGCACAGCCTGCTGCTTCATCGAATTTGCAGCTTTGATCGGATCGCGCTTTGACTTCGATAGATTCGGTCTAGTACCGCGATCGAGCCCCCGGCAAGCCGACTTGATCATCACCGCCGGCACAATTACCATGAAGTACGCCCCCATCTTAGTGCGGCTGTACGAACAAATGCCGGAACCCAAATACGTCATCGCGATGGGCGCTTGCACCATCACCGGCGGAATGTTCAGCATGGACTCCCCCACAGCAGTCAGAGGCGTTGACAAACTGATTCCCGTAGACGTGTACATCCCCGGCTGTCCCCCCCGCCCAGAAGCGATTATTGACGCAATTATCAAACTGCGGAAAAAAATCGCCAACGATTCCATGCAAGAACGGGCCAATTTGCTGCCAACCCACCGCTACTACACCAGACCCCACAAAATGAAAGTAGTAGACGACATTTTGGACGGCAAATACTTGTCAGTTCCCAGCCGGATCGCACCGCCGAAGGAATTGACAGAAGCAATGGGAATGCCAGTACCGCCGGCCCTGCTTGCAGGACAAAAACAGGAGGTAAACCGTGGCTGAGACAGAAACCTCAATTGTTGAAGCCGGGAAGGTTTCCCAGTGGTTGACTCAAAATGGCTTTGAACATGAAGCTTTAGCGGCTGATAATTTGGGCGTGGAGATATTAAAGGTCGATCGAGAATTCTTAATTCCGATGTCAACAGCGCTGTATGCCTACGGGTTTAATTATATGCAGTGCCAGTGCGCCTACGACCAAGGGCCAGGAGAAGATTTAGTCAGCGTTTACCACTTGGCTAAACTGACAGATAATGCTTCCAAGCCTGAAGAAGTCCGCGTCAAAGTATTCATTCCCCGCGAAGATCCCAGAGTGCCATCAGTCTACTGGATTTGGAAAGCAGCCGACTTTCAAGAGCGGGAATCCTACGATATGTACGGCATAGTCTACGAAGGACATCCGAATCTGAAACGGATTTTGATGAACGAAGATTGGGTAGGCTGGCCGCTGCGGAAAGATTACATTTCCCCTGATTTCTACGAACTGCAAGACGCTTATTAAGTGAGTTTTGCGAGGGCGGGTTTAGAACATAAAATTTGACTTTTGCAGTTGAGTTTTATCTGAAACTCGCCCTCTATTTTTTAGCTACTTAGGATTTTTTAACCAGAGATACACGCACACTGGCTACGACAACTTTTCAGCTTTTCTATGCTCATTCCAAATGCAAAGAATGCAGTTGTTGATATTCGTAAACTTCGTGACTACTGCCTCAATCCAGAACACGACGATGGCAAACACAAAGCGCGACTTTTTTCATCAATACTGGGGATGACACCTGACAATGCTGAGGAATTGCGCCAAATTTTGCTGGAAGTCATTCAAACTCACGAAGCTCAGTTAGGTAGGCGGGATGGGTTCGGGCAACGCTACACCCTAGATTTCACGATTGAATGGCAAAATAGAAGTGCAACCCTTCGGAGTGGCTGGGTTATTGAGCATGATTCCGAGATTCCGAGATTAACAACCTGCTATCCTCTGTAATGTCTGGAGGTAATAAGAGTGACAAAGAATACAATTAAATTACTAGATGTCGTTGCCTTAACCGTTGACATTCCTGAATACAATCTGTGGCGCGGACAAGTAGGGACTGTGGTTGAACTGTTGGCTGATGGTGCAGCGTTTGAGGTGGAATTTAGCGATCGCAACGGACGCACTTATGAATCTGTCGGGCTTTATCCAGAGCAAATAATGGTGTTGTACTTTGAGCCAGCATCACGCGATCGCAAACCCGAAATGGTTGCAGTATAAGTAGGAGAAGAACTTGCAGGCTTTATAAAAAATGGAAATTTATAATGCAGGTGCATCTGTGTTTTGCAAATATATTCGTAGGGACGAAGCATTCCGGCGGTAAATCTGTGCTGATACTAATAAATTGTTTACCGGAATGCTTCGCCTTGCCAAATTCAAATGCACCAATTACTTACTGAACTTGAAGAGCTAAGAAAGGAGGACAAGGATTCATGAATCGATACAGTACGCTCGTTCAGTGGTCTGATGAAGATGGGCTTTTCTTGGTCACAATCCCAGAGTTTGCCGATCGAGTTGTAATGCCGTGCACTCACGGAAGAACTCGATCGGAAGCAATTGGGAATGGCGAAGAAGTGATTGAAATGTACTTGGAGGCGTGGGAAGCAGAAGGGGAGTCTATCCCGGAACCCAGGACGCTTCAAGTGGCCTAATGATTTTTTATTCCTTTTATAAAATTATTTTATTTTTTTTATTTTCATCCGGATCATATAAGTTCTAAGTGTAATTCTGTATATAAGCAGTCTCGATGTTATATAGAATAAGCCACTTATACACTATGACAAAGACCCCTCGGAAATTTCCTGGTAAGGATTTAAGGAATCACAACTTTAAGATTGAGAATGACCTAGATCTAGTAGAAGCAGACTTTAGTTTTGCAAATCTACAGGGTACAGATTTATCTGATTTAACACTTCACAGGGCAAATTTTTCTCACGCAAAGCTCGCAGGCGCAAATTTTTCTCACGCAAAGCTCGCAGGCGCAAAATTTTGTGGAGCTAACCTTCGCGGAGCTAACTTTACTAACGCCTCAACTGATGCCGAGGTCAGACAAGGTGTCGATTTCAGCGAATCTCAGATTCAAGGAGCAGATTTCTCTGGTTCTACGCTCTATAATGCAAACTTCACTAAAGCAAATGCAGAAATAACACAGAAGTTTCTTATCAAGTTTCTCACTCTTGTAGCTTTGGTAGTATCGGGATTTACAGCATCTATTGCTAGCACCTTTTTTTTCTACCTCTTCATTGCTTCTCCTAAAAAATCTTCGCTGCCTGGTAATAAGCCTTCTTTCCTAAATTCATTTATTGTTTTTTGCTTGTCAGTTTTTTTGATGGCAATTATCCGCATATTCATCAACAATGTGTTTAGAACTGAATGGATTATTTACCATGTAAGATTTGGTGTTGGGTTAATTTTCGTTTTATTGGCACTGGCATTAGTAAGAAGGAGTGATTCTGAAGCTAATTTTAGTAGTTTATTAATCATCGCTATAGCTGCTTTATCTCCACTTTTAGCACCACAAATACTTCCATTCAAGGAATTTGAAGCATCCTTGAAAAATACATTTTTGGCAAATTATATTCAAGGACTTGGTACTAATACCAACGGTGTAGTAGTTTCAGGAATATTTGGAGCAGTAATTGGCTCTTATCTTGGATGTTGGTTTTCTCGATTGGCAATCTGCAAGGATCAGCGTTTTGAATGGTTAAATTTTGACTGGATGTGGAGATTATACATAAAGTTCGTGTCTATTCGTGGCACTAGCTTCAACAAGGCAGATCTAACAGGTGTTAACTTCTCTTCAGCAAATCTCAAAGGAACAAGCTTTAAAGAAGCAAAGCTTAACAAGGTTTGTTGGCATTATTCTCAATATTTAGACTGTGTTAATATAGATAAAGATAATTATTTGAATTATCCATTTATGCGTTACTTACTTGTACGAAAACAACTGCAAAACGGAAGTGATTTCGATGGACTAAACCTTAAGGGTATAAATTTAAGAGGAGCAAACCTGCAGGAAGCTAGCTTTATTGGCGCTAACTTAAGCGAAGCCGATCTTGGATATGCAAACCTGACATATTCAAAGTTGAACAAGGCAAGTTTGGATGGTGCAAATTTGGCAGGGGCTACTTTGACAGGAGCTTGTATACAGTCATGGTTTATCGATGAGAGAACGAATTTGAACGATGTAATTTGTGAGTTCATATATCTGAAGTATCAAGTCAATTATCTTAAAAAATTTGAGATAGAGCGACTTCCTGATAAAGCTGATGGTGACTTTGCTCCTGGAGAATTTGAGACACTTTTCAGCAAAGATAGTGAAACGATTCAGTTACTTGTCCGAGGCAGCGGTAGCCGACAAGCTCTGACTGCTGCCTTTCAAGAATTGGCAGAGGACACAAGCATAGACTATACGTTTCAAGGCTTTGAGGTGATAGGCAACAATGCCTTAGTTAAGATTCGAGTCTCGCAAGGCACTAACAAACATACTATTAGGAATAGGTTTTACCAAAAACTTAAACAATCCGCACAAGCAACCCAACAGGTTTCTGAGTTTCAAGGTGATGGGAATCAGTCATTGCAGGAATTTGTCCCGACGCTCATATTGACTCTTGAAGAAATCAAGGAGCGTGTAGGTAAGGGCAGAATACAGGTGGATAGTTATAATGTGTTTGAGAGTGTGACTGCTCACAGCTTTATTCAGGGTGATTCCATCAACACTGATGACAATTCATAGACTTTTTAACTTTTAACTCAACAACATCCTAATCCATTTGGAGTGAATATGGGCGATCGCATAATTAACACGGGAGAGTACAACGAGTTTGGTCAAGTCAATACCAAATATTTTGTACAAGGGGACTTTATCACAATTGGAGGTAACTCTATGAAGATTGATATGAGTCAGGACTTAACTCAAGCAGCAGTTCAAATCCAGGACTTAATCGAGCAGTTACAAAAAAGAGGTGTAACAACTCAGGATGCCGAGGTAAAAGTAGCTGAAACCATTGCTACTCAAGCAAAGGAAAATCTAGCGCTGGAAAAGAAATTACGAAAGTGGGGTCAATCGTTGGCAGATGCAACCGTAAGTGATGTGGTTAAAAGTGTGGTCAAGCTGGCTATCCATTCAGCAACAGGAATTTCACTGCCATAAGTTCATAAAAGTTCACTAGCAAGCGGAGCATAACAAATCGGTGCAGCGGACGGGGAAATCCTAGTGACTTTGTTCGAGGGGATCTGCCGCCGCTGACTTCCTTCAATTGTAATTATTGCACAGACTGCAGGCCAGCCAAAGATTTTCTTCATCGTCAGTGCCACCAACTGCTTTGGGAATAATACGATCGATTTCCAATATTCCCAGGACATACATTTGTAGACTGCGGCAATAACCGCATCGGTTTTGATCTCGTGCGCGAATTATGGCTTTGACTTGTTCGGAAATAGCCATTCTAATTATCCTTGTAGATGATTGGCTTGCTTTCATGTTTGACAAAAATCTACCTGTGGACGAAATTGAGGCAGCTAACATTGCCGATGAAATACTGAAAAACCCACCATTGCAAGGGTTTTTGACCATTTCTAATGCGTTGCAATGGCGACTTCAGTATGGAAGAGTCATTGAGCGTGCCGGACAAGAGGAAGGTGTGATCGCAGTTTATAAGTCTAACCGATGAGTTCCAACGATCGCAAAACAAAACTAGAATACGGGGATTTTCAGACACCGCTGGAATTAGCCGAGATGGTGTGTCGGAAATTGATAGAACTTGATGTTAACCCCAAAGTCATCATTGAGCCAACTTGCGGGATAGGTAATTTCATTAAAGCTGCTGCAAATTCCTTTCCATCCGCCAGCAAGATTATCGGGGTTGAAATCAATCAAAGTTATTTAAGAGAATTAAGAGCTAAGCATGAATTGTTACAGGATGAAAGATGTGAGGTTAAGCACGGAGATTTTTTTGAGTTTGACTGGACATCATTAATCAACCAATTTAATCATAGGGTGCTCGTACTTGGCAACTTTCCTTGGGTAACAAACTCACAACAAGGAACTATTGGCAGTGAAAACTTGCCGAAAAAAAGTAATTTTCAAAAGCACACTGGCTTAGATGCACTAACAGGTAAAAGTAACTTCGATATCTCAGAATGGATGCTGATCCATGCGATACAATGGTTGCAAAATCGTGACGCCACTCTGGCGATGCTTTGCAAAACTTCCGTTGCCCGAAAGTTATTGAGTTACATTCATTCAAAAAAACTTAATCTTGCTAGCTGTGCAACTTACAAAATAGATGCTAAAAAGTATTTTGATGCAAATGTTGATGCCTGTCTGTTATTCTGCAAGTTTGACTTAAGTTCACAAAACTACTTCTGCGATGTATTTAGCAGTTTAGAAAGTTCTGACTGTCACCGAATAGGATATTACAACAAGGTCCTGGTTAAGGATATAGATGCTTTTAGTAAATTGGGTAATTTATATGCGGTGAATTCAGGGGCAAAATGGCGATCGGGCGTCAAACATGACTGCTCGAATGTGATGGAATTTCGGAAAATTGATAATTTGTTTATCAATGGATTTGGGGAAGCTGTCGATCTTGAGGAAACTTGTTTATTTCCGCTACTTAAAGGATCGGATGTCGCTCAAAATCGCATTAATGCCACAAACCGCTACATTTTAGTAACTCAAAAATTTATTGGCGAGTCAACCGAACCTATCAGAGATATCGCTCCTAAAACCTGGCGCTATCTGGAGGAGTGCGGACAATATCTAGACAATCGCAAAAGCAAAATTTATCAGCACAATCCTCGCTTTTCTATTTTTGGGGTTGGCGATTATAGCTTCAAATTTTGGAAGATTGCAATTTGCGGACTTTATAAAAAATTGGATTTCAGATTGATAAGTGAAATCGCTAATAAACCTGTGATTTTTGATGATACTGTTTATTTTCTCAGCTTTGAAAACGAAGGAGTTGCACGTAAAATTTTTGAGCTTTTGAATTCATCGGCAGCAATTAACTTTTATTCGTCGATGGTATTTTGGGATGAAAAGCGTCCGATCAAATCCAGTGTCTTAAATTGTCTGAATCTGTCACTGCTGGCAGATTTGGAATATTTAACCGCAGATGCACGCAGATAAACGCAGATGGATACAGCTAAATATTGACTTTTTCTGGGATATTTTAGGCTGCTATTTTTGAGAGAATACCTAAAAAATCGTGATATCCTTCCAAATTCCTGATTGGGTTTCTAATAGGGTAAGGTGCGTCGCCATCTACAATCTGCAAGTTCCATTGAAAATCTCACAGATCCGCACCCTACAGATTAGAGACTGGCGTAAGCCCTATGATAGCGCTGATTAACAAGCTGCTATCCTCTGTAGTGCCTGGAGGTAATAAGAGTGGCAAAGAATACAATTAAATTACTAGATGTCATTGCATTGACCGTTGACCTTCCTGAATACAATCTGTGGCGCGGACAAGTTGGGACAGTGGTGGAACTGTTGGCTGATGGCGCAGGGTTTGAGGTTGAATTTAGCGATCGCAACGGACGCACTTATGAATCTGTCGGGTTGCAGAATAGAGCAAATCATGGTGTTATACTTTGATCCAGCATCACCCGATATAAGCTGTCGCGCATTTAAATTGTATATTCAGGGCGGGCGGGACACCCCACAAGACTTTAATTTTTTTTGACATACAATTTAAATACAGAACAGCTTAAAACCCGAAATGGTTACAGCATAAGCGGCACAACTACTTGCGGACTTTCTGACAAATTGGAGTTAGAGAAAAAAACTAATATCAACCAGGAAGAAATCGGCTATTTTTCTGGCTTCATCTATTTCGATCGCTCTTTCACCGACAATAATTTTTTCAACCTCTGTTTCCGTTTAAGCAGGTGCAGTTTGAGCGGGTGCGTTTTGGGCGGATGTACCCGGTGGGTTATTGCCGTAAAACAGCCGTCCCCAGCCGGTTTTCGGACCATCTGCCGTCCAGCGACGGCTCAATTCCTGGCGAGAATAGGTCAATCCGTCGCCATTTTTAGAAACGTAGCCGTCCAACAAGTTGCCGAACAGATCGTTGATAATGTAATCGCCGTCTGCGTTGCGACCGATCGCCACAATCATATGCCCGCCTGAAGGCGCCGACGGCGGCCCGTGATGCAAAATACTAATGACAGCAGGCAGTCTACTGGCTAGCGATTTATCCAGATCGTCAAAATCGAGATTAGTATTCCAGGTCGATTGAATTCTCAGTTCTGCCAGCGCCTGAGTTTGGGCGCTATGGTCGGTGGTATCGCCATACTTAATTACGTACTGGAAATAGTCGTCATCCCCGGAAATGTTTGCACCCAGGAACTTAGCCACCATCGCACAACTGGAGGTATTGCAAGTTCCCTCGGCTTGCTCCATATTGTCTCGTTGGGAGAAAAAGGGAACGGGGAGTTGAATTGCGCCGTTGCTTGCCGCCGGGGCAGGGGGAGCCAAGGGAGCAGTGGGCGCGGGGGGAGGAGCGCTCATCATCGGACTTGGGGTCCGGGCCATTGCTGCCATCATCGGTGCTGGCGCAGCAGGGGTCGCCATGAGATTGGCGGCACTAGACCCGATATTGCCGACGATCGCGACATCGGGTGCGCTGACAAACCAGACGTTGCGGTTTTCAGGGCCGAGTCCGCGATCGATCGCCACTTGCAGGTGATTGTTGTCAGCTTGAGCATAGGACATCAAGCCAAAGCTGTTGCCGCCACCGACCCAAATCTTATAGTTATCGGACAATGATGAATGTTGGGGACTGGGACTGAGCTTGAATTCGGTATTCTGGCGAACTTGCAGAATGCCCGCAGCCCCTGCTGCAGGAAAGGCGGGGGCCGGAGTCCCCCAAAGCTGTTGCTGTTGCTGTTGGGGGGGCCCGACGGGTTCGGGTCGATCGAACAGGGTTTTATCGGTGGCGACAGTGTCGGCTGTCTTAATAATTTGCTTGATTTGCTCGTTTTCTTTGGCTTGCGGCTGCAACGTCGCGATGTAGTTTTGTACGTCGTTCTTGATGATACTTTCGACCCGGCTGGCAAAGTTTGCATAGCCGTCGATATGGTCGCCCAGGTTGTCGTAGGGACCACTCAATTGCACGTACTGCCAGCCTTCAGCCTTGAGGTCTTCTGCCATTTTGCGATAATCTCGCCAGCGATCGCCATAGCGATGAAACTCATCTAGCGCCGCAGTGACGGCAATCACCTGACTTAAGAAAAAGGGGACGTAACGAAACCAATGGGGAAAGCCTTTATTCTCGTTAGGCAGTGGCATATTAAGTCCCACCAGAGCAGGCAGCAGCACCCCGCTAATAATCGTCGTCAGACGCAATCGGTAGTGCATCCGGCGGCACTGATCCGCTTTTTTATCCGCCCACACTACCTGATCGATCCAGCGCTGTTTGAGCGACTGTTTGTAGAGGTTGGGGAGTTTCAACTGTTCGACTAAGCTTCCCAACTCTTCGCGCAGGTATTGTTCGTAGGTCTTTTTCTTAGCCATCGGGATGTCCTGTTAGAGGGTAGAGGGCTGGGGTACATCTGAGGTTAGGTCAAATCCGCATATGGGACCCATCTTTTAGGTCGATCGACAGGCTCCTCAGAAAATAATAGCTAGAGACGGACTGTCAAGAGCTTAATTTTGAGAGGAGGCATTCAGTTCCGGATTTCGGATACTCAATCGAGTCAGCATGATTAACTCTCAACCTAGGGGCGCACGGTCGTGCGCCCCTAGTTTCAACTTTCAACTTTTAAGTTTTCAGGCGGTAAATGGTACTCTGTCCACCGTAGTAGCCGTCAAAATCCGTATCGCTGTCCCACACAAAGCAAGCTTTAGAGGATGAGTTGGAGAGGACTCGACTGCAACCATCGGTCAGTCCAATCCCAATGTGTGCTTCTCCATCGGCAACCACCAAATCGCCCGCTTTCGCCGATGCTCTCGACACCAGTTGTCCTCGCCCTTGTTTGAGCGCGTCCAGGACTGCGGTAACGTAATTGGGATTCTCCCCAAGTGGGCTGAGGCCTGCATCCTGCATGACTTTGTTGAGGATCCAGGCGCAGGCGTTGTTGTCGCCATCAGGGCCGTCGGCCGTAGACATTCCCTGCAGTTTGAGGGTGGAGGCGAGGATGCGAGCATTCAGGTCGGCGATCGCGGTTTGCTGCGCCGGAGGGCTGGCAGAGGGGGCTGCTGCAAACGCGACATCCGGCTGGGCAAAAGCCCTTTGCGTCGGTGCCGATGGAGGCGCAAACCCGGCATCCGGCTGGGCAACAGTCGGCTGAGGCATTGGGGCACTCGGTGCGGGTGGGGGTGCAAAAACCGCGGCAGGTTGGGCGAACGCGGTTTGCGGCATCGGGGTATTCTGAGGGGGGAGTGGTGCGATCGAGGTTTGCCCTGGAGCGTTGAACGCCGCAGGTTGCGCTGGGATTCCCATTGCTCCAAAGCCATTGTGAGGCGGGTTGGCAGCCCCGTAAGGCGGCTGTTGAGGCCCAGGAGTGGGCTTTGCAAACAAGGTTTTATCGGTGGAAACCTTCTCGACGGTTTTCAGGATTTGCTTGATTTGCTCTTGCTCCTTAGCCTGTTTTTGCTGCAACGCCGTGATATAGTTTTGTACGTCTTTCTTAATCAAGCTTTCGACCCGACCTGCAAACAGGGTATAGACATCTTGGTGGGTTGTTGATTCGTTGTTGTGGGTCCGGGGTTTGAGGGCTTTCGAGTCTTCGACGCTGACTTCGGAAATCCCACTGCGCGACAGGGGAGGCAGACTATCGTCTTCTTCGTGGGTTTTGTAGCGATAGGGGCCGCTCAATTGCAGGTATTGCCAGCCTTCTGATTTGAGCTCTTCGGCTAGTTGTCGGTAATCGCGCCAGCGATCGCCAAAGCGCAAAAATTCTTCCGTTGCCGCACTGACTGCGATAATTTGGCTCAAGACAAAGGGGACGTAAGAAAACCAAATGCGAAAGTATTCATGATTTTTGCCCTGTGGATTGCCCAGTTGAAAGTTAATTGCAACTAGGGCCGGCAACAGTACACCACCGACGATCGTCGTCAGGCGCAAGCGATAGTGCCAGCGACGGCATTGTTCGGCTTTCTTATCCGCCCAAACCAATTGATCGAGCCAGCGACTTTTGAGCGACTGTTTGCAAAGATCGGTTAGCTCGAGTTGCTCGACCATATCGGTCATTTCTTGGCGCAGGTAGTCGTAATACGAGGTCTTTTTCGCCATGTGGACTTCTATTTGGATGCACTAAGTAGTCAAACAAAATTAATTACACAAACAACTAATATGATATAATAAAAATATTAAGTTGTGTTCAAAGAGGTTTTATATGTTTTTACTTCGAGATATCAATCCACTTTCCTTGAAATTGCTAAACCGAATTTATCG
>NZ_JANMZH010000470.1:0-3281 GCF_031383065.1 Microcoleus sp. OTE_8_concoct_300
AAATTGATAGAAACTCGCAAGGGATTTTTCTATTCTACCACTTTATCTGAGATTTAAACCTATGTTTTATTCTAGTTCAATTGAGTCGGAAATAAAGAAACTTTATAACTCTTTATCAGAAAAGGATAAAAGAAGGTATGCAGCGAGCGAGGCACAAAAATTGGGATGGGGTGGAATTAGCTATATAATGAAACTTTGCGGATGCAGTCGAAATACTATTATCCAGGGAATTAAAGATTTAGAAACAATGAATGAAACGACTATTAATAATTTAAGGGTCAGAAAAAAAGGAGGAGGAAGAAAAAGTATTTTAGCTACCAGGAGCGGTATTGATGAAGCCTTTTTAGAAGTCTTAAAGTTCCAGACAGCGGGAGACCCAATGAATGAGCTAATTAAATGGACTAATTTGACGCATAAAGAAATAGCTGTCGGACTGAAAAACGCCGGATTTTGTGTGAGTCTTCCTCTAGTAGGACAACTCCTAAAAAAACATGGGTATGTGAAGCGAAAAGCACAAAAAAAACAGACAACCGGAATTAATAAAAATCGTAATGCTCAATTTGAAAATATTGCTAGACTCGATACAAAGTATAGAGAAGCGGGTAATCCCATTATTAGTTTTGATACAAAAAAAAAGAAGTTTTAGGAAATTTGTATCGTCCGGGAACTCTCTATACAACCGAGCCTGTTACTACTTTAGATCATGATTTTTGGAGCTTAGGTCACGGAAAAGTAATTCCACATGGGATTTACGATGCTCAAGAAAATCGAGGATATATAACATTAGGCAACAGTAAAGATACAAGTGAATTTGCTTGTGAATCTCTGAAAAATTGGTGGAATAATTATGGAAAATTTATCTACCCTAATGCCACTTCAATTTTAGCAAAGTGTGATGGTGGAGGTAGTAACAATGCTAATCATTATATCTTTAAAGAAGATTTACAAAAGTTAGTTAATGAAATCGGAATTGAGATCAGAATTGCCCATTACCCTCCTTATACATCTAAATATAATCCCATCGAACATCGACTCTTTCCTCATGTTACTAGAGCTTGTCAAGGAGTAATTTTTACCAATATAGAATTAGTCAAATATCTGGTAGAAAAAACTCACACTAAAACCGGGCTATCTGTAGTTGCAACTGTGCTTGATAAAGTCTATAAAATTGGTCGAAAGGTAGCTGATAATTTTAAAAAAACTATGCAAATTACTTTTGATGAATACTTGCCAAAATGGAACTATAGAGCCGTACCTCAAACTTAGTAATTCATCAAGTTATTTATTTTTCAGTCCATTATCGGTTTGTTCGATGCCGCGATCGATCGCACTCTGAAAATCTTCTCCGGTTTGAACATCGGTTGTATTCGTCCAAACCGTCAAACTTTCTCGCCTCAGACTGTTGCGAATTTTCTCCATTGTTTCCCGATCGCGCTCGGAATAAGAGATAAACACCTGAGTCATCAAGTTATTGCCATTCTTGATGCTTTCAGTAATGTATTCGCAATGCAAGTCCGTCGGCACGCAAGGCGGCTGTTCCGAGTTAAAATGAATTTTTAACCAAGCTTCTGCTTGCTTTTTCTCGTCGCCAACTAACAGCCATCTATTTTGTTTTTGCTGCCGTTCCCAGTCTAAGGCTTTGACTAACAATTGCGTATGCTTTTCTACATAATCGGCGTGGCGGTTTAGTAATTCAAGTAATCCGGTGAAAGATTTATCGAAGTCATCAATTCCCTCGCGAAAATACACCCAGTTGATTTTGCGGATCGCCTGGTGCATATTGTTAAAATGCGAATGCAATCCTTTGGCTTTGTAGGCTTCCCACTCCTCGTCGGTTCCCTGGGGTTTTCTCTGCTGCCAAAGGTGTCGATCGATCTCTTCGACGTGCAGTAAGGGAATTATCCGTTTGTTGCGCCGAATAGCCAGTTCAATTTCCTTGGCGCAATAAGGCGAGTTGATCGAGTGCGGTGCGATGATAAATAAGAAGTTGTCCGCTTTCTCGATGCCGTCGTCTATTTGATTTTGAAAATCAACTCCCAGGGGAATATCGTTTTGGTCGAACCAAATATTCAACCCTTCTTCTCGCAGGCGATCGTATAACTTTCTGCCGAAACCTAGACTATCTGCTCGTCCGTAAGATATAAAAGCGTCAAAAATTGTTTTCATGAGGAAGGGATAGGTAAATGGGGAATAAGCTGTTGCGGCATTTAAATTCTCTGTCAAAAAAAATCAAAGTCTTGTGGGGTGTCCCGCCCGCAGAGAATATACAATTAAAATGCGCGACAGCTTAGGAAATCTGGAAATTTCCCTTAGGGAATTCAAACATTTTAGAGAGGGCGAATGGTAGACAGCAAAACCGCACCACCTCACGCGGATTGGATGGGACTCGAACAAGATCCGGGGCTGCTGAATCAAATTATGATTTTTCCTGTAGGTAATTCTAAGTGCTTACCCCGCCAGCGGTGAGGCAACCACGGGGGGATTGAGCCTACAAATTTCATACCCAATTCAGCAAGGCCGATTTACGATATCTTGACAATCTAGATATCGTGGATTGACTTTCCCTATCTCTATCATGGCTTGGGGCCACTGTCTCTGTCAGTCGGAAAAGTCGGATCGTAAAGTCGGAAAAGTCGGATCTTTGCCATGAGTACATAATTTATGGCGTTGCTGAATACAGGTATGAATTCAAGATTTCGGCATTGCTATAAGCCCGCTTGAGGGTGAGTTTTGTAATGGCAGCATCTCAATGAAAGCAGCCCAGCTATAAATTGGAGTTTTGAGGCAGGAGGCAGAAGGAAAGAGTCAATCGATTTTAGATTTTAGATTTTAGATTTTAGATTTTAGAGGCGACCCCACGGATAAATGCGGGGGCTTGAGGATTTTCGATTTTCGATTTTGGATTGATTCCACGGATAAATCACGTGGCGGGTACCACCTTTGAAATTCGCTTGTCAGAAGGAAGGAGCCAGAAGAAGTATTTTTCTAAATATGAGATGCTCCCTTTGTAACTTCCGATAAAAGTTGATTCATGCCATGAATCAGCAATGCCCAACATCTAAAATTCTAGGACTTACGCATTGACAAAAAACATTATCGGCGTTGCTGAATACAGGTATGAATTCAAGATTTCGGCATGGCTAAGTAGTCAAACAAAATTAATTACACAAACAACTAATATGATATAATAAAAATATTAAGTTGTGTTCAAAGAGGTTTTATATGTTTTTACTTCGAGATATCAATCCACTTTCCTTGAAATTGCTAAACCGAATTTATCG
>NZ_JANMZH010000479.1:0-7293 GCF_031383065.1 Microcoleus sp. OTE_8_concoct_300
GCAGGAATTAGTCATAAATATTGCCAATCTATTCACAAAAAAGGTGGCTATTCCTATGGATTTTGATTCAAGGCGACTGAAGTCGCAGCCGCTTTCCTCCCCATGTCTAAAGCCAGGGGCTTCTCGCTCGTTTTCTGGTGAAGGATTTACCGTTAAATCCAGAACGCATACCTACTTAAATATCCAAACCCATGCAATTGATTGGGTAAAAGATCGCGTTGAGGTCAGACGAAATATGCGACGTGGTAGGCGGTTTCGCAATACTCCCTGCCGTCAAAACCGAACTAACCGCTCGGTCAATAAAAATCGCATCCCCCCATCGACTAAAGCGAGATGGCAGTGGAAATTAAGGATTGCCAAATGGTTGACTTTGATGTTTCCGATATCGACATTTGTTGTAGAAGACGTTAAAGCAAAAACCTGGAAGGGAGCTAAGAAATGGAATACAAGTTTTAGTCCTCTGGAGGTAGGTAAACGATGGTTCTACTCGGAAATTGAGAAAATTGCTCACCTGGAAATTAGGCAGGGCTTTGACACCTGTAAAATGCGTCAAGATTTAGGACTCCTCAAGTCTAAACAAAAGCTGTCAAACTTGTTTGAGGCTCATTGCGTTGACTCTTGGGTATTAGCTAATTGGTATATCGGAGGACATATCCAGCCCGATAACACAAAGCTAATAGAAGTAATCCCTTTGGAGTTTCATCGCAGACAGCTCCATCGTTTGCAGCATTCCACTGGTCATGTCCGCTCTCGGTACGGCGGAACTTTAAGTGCAGAATTTAAGCGCGGTTCAATCGTTAAACACCCTAAATATGGGTTCTGTTATGTTGGGGGTTGGCAAGAGTCGCCAACAAAGAAAGACCCACAGCGAAAAACAATTAGTTTGCACGATCTAAAAACAAGCAAGCGATTGTGCCAAAATGCAGCGCCTACAGATTGTAAGTTTTTGTCTTACAATTCGTGGCGCTCCGCAAATTAATCTGTAAAGCCGTGCTAGAAGCACGGGGTTTCAAACCCAGAAATTTCGGTCACTAACCCCAGCCTGAAGGCGTGGGGCTTGAAAAGAGGAAGACTCACCACCTTCTTAATTCAGGACTAAAAAAGTGTCTAGCCAATTACTGAACTGCCTGGGAGTGGTATCCCGCAAGACGTTAAGAATGCCTCCCTAGTTTTTAACCTCTCTGGTGGTCAGTGGCGAAGGGAAATATACACCTAGAAATAGGACTTACCGTCAATGTTTGTACCAGTTGTAGGCAGCAATGAATAAAGAACAAATGACAAAAGGCAGCGCGCGCGAGGGCCGAAAAGGAACTCCGCAAGTCTCTAAATGGTTGTTTTATCTGGCCTTGCTGCCGGCAATCTGGGGGGTTTGCGCTTGGCAGGGCTGGGCTTGGTGGAGCTGGGCTTCCGCCCCGCCTAAAATAGCTGAAACGTCAACTTCCCCGCCAGAGGATGCTGCTGTTTTGATCCAAATCCCGGAGGGTACTCCCAGTCAAAAAATCGGGCGGGATTTAGAGGCTGCGGGGTTGATTCGATCGAGTTCGGCATGGAATATGTGGGCCCGCTGGCTGACTCTGCAAAACCGCGATGGAGGTTTTCAAGCCGGAACTTACCAACTGTCGCCGACTCAGCCTCTGAGTGCAGTTGCTGAGAAAATTTGGAAGGGCGAAGTCGTACAGCAGAGTTTCACGATTCCAGAAGGGTGGTCGCTGCAACAAATGAGCGCTTATTTTGAAGCGCAAGGTTTTTTCCCGGCTAAGGATTTTATGGCGGCGGCGAGTCAAGTTCCCTACGCTCAGTACCCTTGGCTGCCGAGCGGCCTGCCTCATTTGGAAGGGTTTTTGTACCCGGATACTTATCAGCTAGACGGCGATGCAGTTAGCCCGGAAGCTGTCATCAAGCAAATGCTCGGTCGCTTCGAGGAGTTGGCTTTGCCGATATATCAAAAGAATGAGAAGAAAACTAAGCTGGATTTGAAAGAGTGGGTGACGCTGGCGAGTATTGTGGAAAAAGAGGCTGTGGTTGCTTCGGAGCGCAATCTCATTGCTGGGGTGTTTACCAGCCGCTTGAATAAGGGCATGAAGTTGGGTTCAGATCCGACGGTTGAATACGCCCTCGGCATCAGGCAAACTAAGGAGAAGCCTTTGACTTTCAAGCAGGTGGAAACGCCTTCTCCCTACAATACTTATGTAAATGTAGGGCTGCCGCCAACTCCGATCGCATCTCCGGGAATAGCAAGTCTAGAAGCGACTCTGGCTCCTGAAAAAACAGAATATCTGTATTTTATGGCTCGATACGACGGCACTCACATTTTCAGCCGCACGCAGGCGGAACACGATGCTGCTATTGCTAAAGTTGACCAGCAGTTGCGATCGACTCCATAGATGGGCAATGACTAATACAAAAGTAAAAAGTCAAAAGTAACAAAGCAAAAGCAATAATTATACACTTTTGATTTTTTACTTGTTTAATCTTTAACTTCCAATTTCTTATTTCTCAATCTAAAATCTAAAATCTAAAATCTAAAATCATTATGACTTGGGGTAAAATACTACAGCCTGACTTAGTTCTAGGCGATTCAGTCATGAAGTTAACGGTTGATATTATTCAGGAACATAATATTAAAGGATTAGTTTTGGATGTGGACGAAACTCTCGTTCCCATTACAGCAATGAATGCTTCTCCTGAACTCACCCTGTGGGTGGAAGAAATAAAACCAGTGGTATCGCTGTGGTTGGCGAGCAATAATTTAAGTGAGACTCGGATCGGTCGGATTGCTGAGTCTTTGAATCTACCTTACATCACGGGTGCGGCTAAGCCGTCCCGTCGCAAGTTGCGAAGGGCTATTAATGCGATGAATTTGCCAGTGGAACAGGTGGCGATGGTGGGCGATCGACTTTTTACTGATGTTTTGGCAGGCAATCGTTTGGGTATGTTTACTATTTTAGTGGAACCAATGGTTGATGCTGGGTATGCGCTTCGCAAGTATCCGGTGCGATCTTTTGAAGTTTGGGTTTCTCAAGCTTTGGGGGCTTCTCTGAAAATTAAAGATTAGTCATTAGTCATTAGTCATTAGTCATTAGTAATTAATGCGGAGGGCGGGTTTATAAATATCCAGGACGTGAATCATAGATTTTGGTGAACCCGCTCCTACAGTATTGGTTATAATCAACTAGACATCTCCAGAAAAGCCAGCTTAGAACAGGCAGGATGCCTGTTCCACAATAATTATTGGAGATGTCTACTGGAAATGATATTATCACTAATAACTAATAACTACTGACTACTGACTACTGACTACTGACTACTGACTACTGACTACTGACTACTGACTACTGACTACTGACTAATGACTAAAACTATTGTTGTTAAAATAGGAACTTCGACGCTGACTCGATCGACTACGGGAAACTTAGCTCTTTCAACTATTGCTGCATTGGTCGAAATTTTAGCCGGTTTGCGGCAGCAAGGTCATCGAGTAGTTTTGGTTTCTTCGGGTGCGGTTGGGGTTGGCTGCGCGCGCTTGGGTTTGACGGAACGCCCGCGAAACATTGCTCTAAAACAGGCTGTGGCGGCCGTGGGCCAAGGGCGGCTGATGCGGGTGTACGATGACTTGTTTACTACTCTACAACAGCCGATAGCTCAAGTATTGCTCACCAGGGGCGATTTAGTGCAGCGTAACGGTTATGTTAACGCTTGCAATACCTTTCAACAACTGCTCAGGTTGGGCGTGATTCCGATCGTCAATGAAAATGATACTGTGGCGGTAGACGAACTCAAATTTGGTGATAACGACACGCTTTCGGCCCTGGTGGCGAGTTTGGTAGAAGCAGATTGGTTGTTTGTGCTCACAGATGTCGATCGGCTGTATTCCGCGGATCCGCGCAGCAATCCCGACGCGCAGCCGATCGCCCTAGTCCAAAGTATGGCACAGCTCACAGAATTTCAAGTGCAAACAGGAGATTCCCGCAGTGGTTGGGGAACCGGCGGTATGGTGACCAAAATAGAAGCGGCGAGAATAGCAACTGCATCGGGAGTGCGCACAGTCATCACTGACGGCTGCTTTCCTGGTAATATCGAGAAAATACTCAACGGAGAGTCGATCGGTACTCAATTCGAGCCTCAACCGCGTCCTGTAAACGCTCGCAAGCACTGGATAGCTAACGTGCTAATTCCGGCAGGAAAACTATATTTAGATGCGGGTGCTGTCAAGGCAATTTCCCATGGCGGAAAATCGCTTTTAGCTGCGGGTATTGCTCAAGTAGAAGGAGAATTTCAAGCTGATGATTCCGTGCAGTTGTGCGACACAGCAGGCAAGCAAATTGCTAGAGGACTTGTGAATTATAGCAGTTTAGAATTGAGACAAATCCAGGGCTGCAAGTCAGATAAAATTGCTGATATTTTAGGCTATCCCGGTGTAGAAACGGCAGTCCACCGAGATAATTTAGTGATTGTTTAGTAAATTTTTAAACTAACAAATATCGAGACAGTCGAAAGCGCGATCGAATGCAGAAATTGAGGATACTTGCAGCACAGTATTGCAAGAATGTGTTTGGCTGTGTCCGAACAGCTCGTTCATTACTTCTGTAAACAGTTCAAATACATTTTGTGCTAATTCTAAAGCTGCTTGGCATTCCGCATCAGTAAGTTCTATCTCTGCTAAAACTTGCAACATCTCTGGCGTCTTTAAAAGGTGATGATTTTCTAAACTTACATAACCTCCTCCCAAATAAACATATTCTTTTTTGGTAATTTGCTGTAATTCCATGACCACTGCTAGCGCCGCCTCAAAAAAAACTGTGGCCGTTCCTTCGAGGACTTCCACTAACACCAGTTTCTGAATGGGAGAGGCTTGGAAAGCATAGGATTCGAGCGCTGAACATAGCGATCGAGTTTTTTTAGTTTCTTCACCCCAAAGCAGTCTGAAGTCGCCATAACTCATTAATTGATTGAACCGCAATTTCTCTAGGTGTTCCAGATACCCGTGCCAATAGTAGTTTTTTTTGTAAGTATATTTGTTAATCAGTTCCTGAACTTTGTTATTGCTGGAAGATTCTCGGAGGACGTACTTGTTTAAGTCGCTCAAGCCCACTACCAAAGGATCGAGTACAGGCGCAAAAATTAGTCGTTGATTCGGGTGAATGTGTTTATTAGCTAGAATTTCAAATAAGGGCAACTTTGCAAACTCTTGCTTTTTCTCTTCGATGAATCCTACAATCTTTTGCATAGCTCTTAATCCTGAATGGCTGCTTTCAATGTCATGTTCAGACCTAGATTAATTATCCATGTTTTTGCTCCAAAATAATTGTGTTTGTTATCATACATATGTGTATTTAACATCATAGGTAAGAGTGTTTGCAGTCACATAAAATTGTGACTTGCATCATATCATACCAGGAGTAGGAGCATCTTGCTCACTAGAGATAAGCTATTTTACTAAATTGCATATTTTGGGCGTTGCTCAAAGTCAAGCCACAAGAGTTTGATTATTTATTTAGAGCTAATTGAAATGCTGAGCAAGCTTATATAGGCAAGTGAGCATCCTGATCGGACTCCTAAAAAATGCTTTTTACAAAATCGGGATGCTGCCTGCAAATGGATCCTAGACGCATAGGAGTCGAGAAACCCGGTTTCTTCGCAGATTCATCGCTGCTAAATAAAGATTTCTCGTAGAAACCGGGTTTCTTTAACCCTTGCTTTTATTGCTTCTTCCCTCTTTCCTCGGGCCTAGGACTTCTTCCTTCTTTCTTCTGCCATAAGTCTCAAAATGACAATTTCCAATTCCCAGAATTGCCTTTAGGTACGTTCTGAGTTACTCTATCTTTTGGATCAGTTAAGAAAATTATAGGAGTTAATCTTGGAACGGACTTTTTTAGCGATTAAGCCCGACGGCGTACAGCGCGGACTCGTCGGCGAAATTATCGGTCGTTTTGAAGCCAAAGGCTTTAAGCTAGTTGGCATGAAGCTAATGACGGCGAGTCGCGAACTTGCCGAACAGCATTATGGCGTACACAAAGAAAGACCCTTTTTTGCGGGACTGGTAGACTTCATCACTTCCGGGCCGATGGTGGCGATGGTGTGGGAAGGCGACGGCGTTGTGGCCTCGGCGAGGAAAATGATTGGCGCAACAAATCCTTTGAATTCAGAACCGGGGACAATTCGCGGCGATTTGGCTGTGAATGTCGGCCGTAATATTATTCATGGTTCTGATGCTGTGGAAACTGCCCATGAGGAAATTAGCCTCTGGTTCAAGGATGAAGAATTGAGTGCTTGGACACCTTGTTTAACTCCTTGGATTGTGGAGTAGTTTTGATATTCTCCCGATTGATTAATCGGGAGATATAGCCTTTCTCATACAGATGAGGTATCAGGTTGCTGACTCACTCAAAACAGTAAAATATAGAACAGAAAATAAAATCAACTATAATTCAATCAGGAGTCGAGGCGTCGCCATGAGCAGATCACTTGATGAGCGGGCGACGCCTCGACTCACAGTACGTTTGTTTCCCAAGCTTTGCTGACATCATACATTACTAAAAATGAAAGCTTATTATCTTGATTTTCGACGAAAAATTATCGAGGTTTACCATAAGGAGCGCATTTAACAAAGAGCAATAGTTAACCGTTTTTGTGGAGCTACTCAGTATCGTCAAAAAATTGCTTAAACAGTACCGTAAGACCCAAAATCTTGCTCCTCAAAGCGATTAATGTGGAATAAATTTTAAACTCAAGGTAGAACAACGGCTCGGATTAACGGAATTGATTGAAGCAAATAATGCTGCCACTCTCCAATAACTTCGTTATTTACTCGATCAAAAAATTGGTGTTACAATCAGTACAGCAACAATGGGAAGAATGATATCATGTCCGATCGATTAACCATAATATCCCGGTCGGGGCGGGTTTTTGAGATGGTCAATTATTGGCAGGTATTGTTGGCGAACCCTCCCCTACAAAAATCCCGGTCGCTCGACCGGACATGATATGACACAACGATTGAACATGACTTTCAAAAAAAACTTTTCTCTTCAGTGAAGGGCAGTGAGAGAGTTTTAAACCTGCGATAGGAGTGCGGGTGAGGCTTTTATTATCCTAAAACCCGTACCGAAACGAGGAAAATGTGCTTGTCTATTGATAGACAATGGTAATATTTATAAGGGGAAAAAAGTAGACAAAGCAATTAAAACTTAAGGATCAGAATTAATATACTTAGGATCGCGAATTAAATAACTTACAATTTTAATTGTTATTGTGGGATGGGCGTCCCGCCCGTCCTTTTTGGACGGGCGGGAC
>NZ_JANMZH010000482.1:0-21390 GCF_031383065.1 Microcoleus sp. OTE_8_concoct_300
GTCCCGCCCGTCCAAAAAGGACGGGCGGGACGCCCATCCCACAAACTTGTGGAAGTTATTTAATTCTCATTCCTAAGGCGCGATCGCCCACGAGGAAAATTTCTACAATATCAGATTAGCAAATATTGCTCTCATGCAAAAAATTATGTCAACCTCTACTCCAAGGCAGCATCCCGGTATTGTGGCGCCCGTCGGGCCTAAAAATGGTTTAGCGAAACATCCCCAATTCAGATTTCATCATCCCGCTTTCCTGCACAATCGCGGAGGCTGCTTCCCCCAAAATTTTGTGTGCCGCCGTCGTCGGATGAATGCCGTCCCAAAACAAAAATCGATCGGGACTACCACAAACACCTCCCCCCGATAAACACGCACTCATCACATTAGTCAAGCCATATTTAGCCGGAGAAGCGATCGCGTCCCGATAAAGCGCATTAGCATCCAGAGTCGCAATCTTTAAGTCAGAATGCTGTTGACTTAATACCTTAACCGTTCGCCTCAAACCCTGATTGTGTGCTTGTGTTAATGCAGTGAGACTTGCAGAATTAGCGCTTGTTTGCGTCGCCGGTAACTGCCCCAAATCTGGTAAATTTGCCAGCAGGATATTTTTGGCACCCACACCAGCAAGAGACGCGATCGCCCTCGCCACATTTTCAACGGGAATATTGGCATTATTGCCCCCCTGCAAATAGTCATTCGCCCCCGCCCACAGTACATACAGCGCATGAGGATTTGCCTGTTTTTGGGAGTTAGTCCATGACTCAACTTGAGCTAACAAACCAGGGACAAGGCTATTGCGATCGCTTCGGGTTGTTGCACCTCCACAGGCAAAATTAGTCACTCGTTCAGGCGGCAACTTTAGGCGATCCGCAAGATACTCTACCCAAACCTTACCATTCGAGTAACGCCCTTGAAAGTAAGTCGAACGAGGCGGATATTGACCCCCGCTGGCTCGAAACACCATTCCCATATCCGAAAGACTGTCCCCAAATACATATAGTTCATTGACAGCCTCAGAACTTTGAGCTGATAGGATGACTGCAACCATAAAAGATAAAAGCGCAATAATTACTGCAAAAAACGTTCTTTTCAACACTTGGTATTAGTTAGATGCTTGAAATATTTGATAATTTGTACCCGGTAATTACCGAGTTCATGATTTTGAGATTTAGTGTGAGTTATATTCTTGAAATCGCTTAAATATTTGCCCCAATTACTAATATATCAATTTTGGCAAAAATGTGGGGAGTAAAACTGAACTTTAATTGTGGGTGGCCTCACTCCACTGCTCAACCTACATAGATTGGTGATGTCCTTGACACTTTTCTAATCGTATCTAGCTCATAGCGCTGTAGAGGGGACAAAACCGTACATATTTTGGGAGATTACCCAATAAAGTTAGGCAAAAAGCGAACCAGCAGCATCCCGGTTTTGCGCTTTTGAGCATCAAACGGATATTGAGCCGTTAACGTACACCGAAGCGATCGCATTTGATTAACATTCTTCATCAACCACAGCAATCCGGAAATTTTCAACCTTCTATCAATTTGTTTTACTGCCGACTCTACAGCCCCCGAACCTCCAAAGCAAACCTTTTGTGTTGACAATTGCTCTTCGTTAACAATCCGGAGGCGAAGCTTCACCAAATAAGCATAAAAGTTCTGCGCTTGTTTTTGACGGCAAGACTTAAATCAATTGATGGTTTCCTCGACTCGTCCTTGCGACAGAAATTCCTTACCCCGTCAGGCCAGACGCTTTAACGACCCATCCGACCTTATATCAATTCCGGTTAGATCGGAATGATTAAACCACAGAGGGCACAGAGGACACAGAGAAAGAGAAGAGAGAGATGCATAATTCCGATGTCAACGGATTTGATATTACATAGATTTTCAACCACGGAGTTTCCCCCATCCACACTGGTTTCCTTACCAAACAAAAACCCTCCCCAACAAGGATAAGGGAGGGTGAAAAGACAGTGAGAAATTTAAGTTTTTGCAGAATTAACAATAAGGGGTCACATCCTCGCCACATTCGTCAGCCAAATAACACAAAGCACGAAAGCGCAGCCCAACCACTTGCTCGTAAAGCGGATTTAACTTGCACAGCGGCGGAATGTGAAATAAAGTGCGACCGCCAATTTTGACTTCCCGCTCAAACGGACACTGGCTGGGAATAAATTTACACAGCAACCGAGCCAACTTTTGACTTTTAATTGCGGTGTTATCAAGCCATTGTTTTAGCGGATGCAAGGGGTCAAAGTGTGGCTTTTGACCGTAAGGTTGAGATTTTGTAGCGACACTAACTGCGGTTTCTTGTTTGCCCAACCATACCCAAGTTGGTAGAGTTCGGTAGGAGACTCTATGCTCAAATACATTCATTTTGCTCTGTTCCTCTTTTATAACGAGGTGCCAAGAACTCTCTGTAGAGCTTGTGCGATCTTATCTACAATCAGGATCTACAGCATCTCGTTTGGCTTTACCGGATTGAACTTCTTAAATTAATGACTTTCTGCGAGAAAATTAGTTCCTGATTTTTTTTAGGCACGGTGTGCGATCTAAAAAGTGTCCTCATTTCAAGCCCAACGATTGATTCAGCGGGTAAAAATTCTGTCTTCTACGTTCTAGCTTCTACCATCGGTTGACTCTCCTTTTGTAGTTCATCTACAATTTTGACGCATCGAGGTGAATTATTCCATAGGTGAAACTGCGGAACTTTTAATGAAAGTTATAATATTTATAAATAAGCTCTGCTGCAAAAAACCCTGAAACCGGACGCCCACTATCTTTTCTCGCGATCGCGAGCGAAACTCCTACAATTAGAAATAATCGGTATCACCGCCCTCACCACCCATGAGCAACCCAGAAACCAAAACTATCACCCGCGAATTGCAAAGCCACGCCGCCATTCTCGGCGGCTTCGTCTCCCTCCTCTGGATTATCGAAATTGTCGATGTATTCCTGTTCGGAGGCAGGCTGAATGCTTACGGAGTCCGCCCCCGCAGCATCGACGGACTTGAAGGCATCTTGTTTATGCCTTTTCTGCACGGCAGTTTTGCTCACTTAGCTGCCAATACCCTCCCTTTTGTGACATTGGGTTGGTTGATAATGCTGCGAGAAATTAGCGACTTTTTTATCGTGAGTGCTGTCACTGTGCTAGTCAGTGGATTCGGAGTTTGGCTGACCGGCGCGCCTAATTCCGTTCACATTGGTGCTAGCGGATTAATCTTTGGTTACTTCGGCTTTTTGCTGCTGCGGGGCTATTTTGAACGCAGCTTTACCTCTATTTTGTTATCTTTAATTGTCGGTTTCTTCTACGGCAGCTTAATTTGGGGAGTTTTGCCCTCGCAGCCTGGAGTTTCCTGGCAAGGGCATTTCTTTGGCTTTGTTGGCGGGGTATTAACAGCCCAACTTTTGGGGCGGCAGAAACGGCCAATTAACTAGAATAAGACTGAGGCTGCATCGTATCATCACCTTGGTTTCTTGCTCATAAATTATCTGAAAGCGCAGGTGTTTTGGCAAGAAACCCGATTTATTTGGTAATACAAATTCTGAAAAGTAGGGCTAAATTTAGATGCTACGTGAGCATCTGTAGGAACACAGCCTTGCAGTCTCCGGCTCCAGGAGCAGGGACTTTTAATAATTGGTATAATATTGGAGGATTGTAGCCAAACTTTTTTTAATTGGTATAACAATTGCCTCCAGGAAAATACGACTAACTACTTACTAATAATTCAACGTGCGCCGGCAAGCACACAGTAAAAACCGAACCGCTACCTAACTCGCTTTGAACTTGTATATCGCCACCCATCATCAGGCAAAAGTGACGGCTAATAGTCAATCCCAAACCCGTGCCGCCGTACTTGCGCGTAGTTGAGGCGTCGCCCTGCATAAACGCTTGAAATAAATGCTGCAATTGTTCGCGGGGAATCCCAATGCCCGTATCAGCTACGCGAAAAATTATTAAGTCGGAAGGTTCTGCTATTTCTTGAGTTGTTAAGCTGTCATGTTTAACTCTTTCAATGCAGAGGGTAATAGTGCCACGTTCGGTAAATTTGGCTGCATTGCTCAGCAGGTTGAGCAATATTTGACGAGTTTTGGTAAGGTCAGCATACATCATTCCCAAGTCGCTAGCACAATAAACTTCAAACTTATTAGAATTTTTATCTACCAAGGGTTTGACAGTAGAAGCTACCTCGTCAATTAAATTAACCGGGTTGAAAGTTTCCAAATAAAGATCCATCCGCCCCGCTTCAATCTTAGAAATATCTAGAATGTCGCTAATTAAAGAAAGCAAGTGTTTCCCAGCAGTTTGAATTTTGTGCAAGTCGGGGATAAAATCTTCGCAGCCTAAATCTTCGGCGTCTTCTTTGAGCATATCGCTGTAACCAATAATCGCGTTGAGAGGAGTTCGCAATTCGTGGCTCATATTAGCTAAAAAGGCGCTTTTGGCTTGGTTTGCAGCTTGAGCGGTTTGAGCGACTTTTTGGAATTCTTCTGCTAATTTGCGCTGGGTAATATCTTCAGCAATACCGACGATGCGGTAAATTTCCCCTGTTTTGCTGCGAACTGGAAAAGCCCGATCGCGCACCCAGCAAACTGAACCGTCCGAGCGCACTACCCGATACTCCTCATCATAATCGCCCCGCACCTGTTTCTCAAAAGCAGCCTTGACGCGATCGAGATCCTCCGGGTGAATAGCATCCCAAAAAGCCTCCGGTTCTGAGTGCAAACTCTGAGAGCTCAAATTCCATATTTTCTCGCAAGCAGGGCTCACATAAACTAGCTGTTTTTGATTGGGTTCTCTAATCCAAAATACCTCATGAATATTTTCTGCCAACTGGCGAAACCGCTCCTCGCTAGCCCGCAACTTCTCCACAGCACTGTGAAATTCAGTCACATCCTGAATCAGCGAAGCCACCCCCACGATCCTGCCACCAGCATCAACCAATGTCGTATTGTACCACTCGCACAGAATAATTTTGCCGTCCTTTCTGATGTTCTTGTTAAGGCTGGTAACTCCTCCTTTATTAGTGAGCAAAGTTATAGATAGTTGCCTGACATACTCCTTAGCATCTTCAGGAACTATTAGATCGACTCCGTGCCGTCCCATTGCTTCCAAGCGCTTGTATCCAAAAATTCTTTCCGCTGACAAATTCCATTCCGCTACTTCAAATTTGAGATTCCATTCAATCGCTCCCAAAGGAGTTTGGTGAAGATGGAGAGCCAGTTTTTGCTGCGAGTTTTTCAGAGAAATAATTAATTGATTTTTGTCGGCGATCGCAGATTCCACCCGATCTTCGAGAGTAGTAAACGACTCTTCCAACTGACCGGCCATCATATTAAAAGAGCGAGCCAGGACACCCACCTCATCCTCCCGCTCTAGAGACGCCATCAAGCCGGGATCTACCGCCATCCCGTCCCATTCTCCCCGCGAAAAAGCATCCGCAGCCTTGCTCAGACGCCGAATCGGTACAACAATCCACCTAGAAGTCAGAGCCCCAATCGCCGTGGCCAGCACCAAAGCACCCAGACACATCACCACAGTATACCGAGTGTTCGCATTAATCTTTTCCATAAAATCCGCTTCAGGAACCGTCACCACAATCAACCAGTCGAGGCCGCTGCTGTCTGAGAGCGGCGTCACCTGTAGAAATTGCCGTTGACCGTCGATCGTAAAATCTAACTGGCGAGAACTGTCAATTTTGCCCAAATCCCCGAAGCGTTCTGTCAAATAGCGGGCACTCGATCGAATCAGAACATTCTTGCTGCTGGCTGCTACAATCCGTTTCGCAACGCCGTTGCTAACAATAAATGGTGGTTCAGGAGTAGAATTTGCCACCAATTGCCCCGACCTTTCTACAATAAAAGTCTGTCCTGATTTGCCAATTTTTAGACTTCCCAAGAATTGATTTATCTTAGAAAGTCTCAAGTCAGAACCCAGGATTCCGATCAGTTTGCCATCCTCGCCATAAACTGGTTGAGCCGCCGTAATTGCTAGTTTGGGAGCGTCAAAATAAGTATAAATTTTACTCCAAGTCGGTTTGCCTGCCCGCACCGGAGCTATGTACCAAGGCCGGAGGCGGGGGTCGTAGTTGAGAGTAGTTTTTAATAGCTTGGTTGGTTCCCCGAACTCGGACGGCGCGTAGCGCTGCAAGTTATAGCCAGTAGATTGATTGGAAATGTGAACTTGCAACTTGCCGTCGTCGAGGCGTTCAACTCCAATAAAATCTTTTTGTTCGGAGGCGAATTGAATGAAGCTAATTTTATCAAATGTTTTGATTTGTTGGGAGAAGTAGCGTTGCAAATTATCAGCATCCTGCAGGTTTAAAATGCCGAGACGGATGGCATCGAGATTGAGCTGATTTATTTGGTGGGGTGTTTTGATATAAGCATAAATATGTTGCTGGATACGCGATGTGACTTCTGCCCGCAGTTGTGTGGCAACATCGTTGACGGCTATCCGCCCGTTCCGCAGCGACAGCCACCCCGTCAACCCTACAGCCGCGAAAGTCTGGATGGCAAAAGGCACCACAAGGACGATGCGAATTGGCACTTTGCCCGACATTTTTAAAATCTGGTCGGTCAGATATTTGATTGGCATGGTAAAGCAGAACTATTATGACCCCACAACATTTCCGTAAAATGCAACCTGATGAGCGCAGATTTTGAAGTTGAGATCGTTTTAGTACGCAAAGTGCTGTTAATAACTCAGAATCTGCAGCTGGCAACTGAATTTTTAACGACTTCCACCGACATTTTAGCGCGATCGTCGGCTTTGAGAGCAGGGGCGATCGAGATGAATGGAGTATCAATCCTGGACTCACTCTACACGCTCATACTATTATAGATTTGAGATTAAAGAATTAAAGAATTGGGAAAGACTGATTCTGTAAGGGTTTAGAACTTGCCTGCTGTTGCATTCTTTTTTTAAACTGGTATCTGAAACCGAGTTTTTTTAGGGTTTCGGCGGGCTGCAACGACGTATTTTCGTGAAAACAAAAAACCGATGGATGCCCAGGCGGATAGCCACAGCGTGCATCCAGCACTAACTATTTTTCCACTCCTGACGCGCGCTAATCAAACAAACCGAGTTTTTGGTTGACTCATTCCTGAAATGACGTATTTTGGCGTTTCAACCCGGTTGCTGCGTCAGTTCTATTTTTCCGATAACGCTATCCAAAGTTATAAGTTTTCACAGGAACTTTAATGGGTATCTGCACAAGCAGCTACTTTTGATAGAGTGCAACTTAATTCTGGCTGGGTACCATAAGCATAGTAGGATGCAACTAGCGGAGGCATTGATGATGAACGCAGTTATTGCTACTCTTGGCACTGCTCTGGGACTGAGTTCAATTTTTATCGGTTTCACCCCGGCGGTTCTTGCCCAACAAAGACTGCAACCAGCGCCCCAAAATTCGGAAACGACTTTATCCGGCGACTCCCTCAGGACTGTGGAGGACAGAACCGTAGACTCGGACTACCAAAACTTGATTGGTGAACGAGAAACGGCGGCTAATTCTGCTAGAAGGGAAAGCAGCTTGGGCGACACATTTCGCCTCAAAATCGAGGGTCCATTAGAATTTATTACTACTCCTTCGGATGCCCAGCGCCAAGGAAATCCTTTACCTCCAAAACAAACCGACAGCGGCACAGAAGCGGGAGTTCAGCTTCAGCTAGGACTTTAGCAATTTTAAATGAATTCATTTGAAGCAAGCGAGCGATCGCGGAAGCTAATTTTTGATGGTAGGAGCTCTGGTGACTGCGATCGCCTTTTTTTATAAGTTTTATCACAAGTTGTGTGCGATTTCCATCACTCCACATCGCCGATTCTTAACAGATAATTAGGACTATTAAACTTCTGATTAATTGCGATCGGCTACATATCTTTACAATAGCGCATAAAACTGGCGGTGAAGGTGATGGGAAATGCTCAACTGCTCGATTATTTACGGGGGGAGTTGGCGATATCGAATTCTGCGATCGCCGTTGCTCTGCGACACAGTGAACAAGATGCTAGCCAACTGCCGATGGTTCTGTGGCAGTACGGGTTAGTTACACTCGAACAGTTAAACCTAATTTTTGATTGGTTGGATGGAAGCTCAGCCGACTGAGCAATTTAAAATTTTCACCTACAAAAGGTTGCAAGGACGCCCAACAACTTACCAGTCGGTCTGAGTGGGTTCCAATTGCGACGAATAAATACAGCAGATTCCACGTTGATAAAGTACACCCGTCAAGCGTTCAATCGCTGTAGGGAAACGGCACTGCCGTGTCCTCTATTTTTGCTATGTACCTCACTTACCTAAAAAATGCTGTAAATTGAGCGATCGCCAATTCTCTATTAGTAGGACTAAGACCAAAAAAACACTGTTTCTCCGAAAAATCATGGATTTCTCCCAGAGATGCTCGCCGCACAAACCTGGTTTTTTGCCCCGCGTGCGTAAGTCCTGATAATATTAAATAAAGTTACCAAATATAAGGAATTAACTTTTATGAAAGCAGAATCATAAGTATCTATTTCTTTGGCAATAGCTATTTCCTCAAATGAAACCTTTGAAGCTGATGATGAGAGGCTAAACTATGAATCCTATAAAAAGCTAAGCCTTATTTGTGGTGAATGTAGGGGAGCTATCTTTCTTAAAAAAGGTGAAGTATAGCGGTTCTCGGAAAGATGAGGTATTCACGAATTAATTAAAAATTCCCCAATCCCTCAATCTCAAATCTCAAATCTAAACTTGTACCTCATCTATCTGAGAAAGGCTATAAGTAGTCCCCACTTTTCCCATTTCAGAGATATCGGTAAAAATTGCCACTGGTGAAAAGGGAGCGATAGCAGTACACAAGATACTGATTCAGCGAATAGAAAACAAAGCTTAGGAAAGTTCCAGACTAAATTTAAAGGGATTATTGAACGGTGATAATTCAATATTAACAAATTTCATACTTTCAGATTCGTAATCAAATATAGCAATCCTAAATCAGTTTCAATAACTTCCAGGCTAAGAGCCTGGGAATCAATGTCACTCTTGCTCTGCATCGCCTGCTACAATCGAGGCAGAGCCTCGGGATCTGCTTTACCAGGCAGAGCCTGGTAACGAGTAGAATCATTTAGGATTGCTATATAGCCTTTCTCAGTAACATGAGGTACTATCTGGCATAGGGCATAGGGCATACCTCACCACGCTGGAGAACCGCTATAGTAGAGGTTTCAACAAACAAAACCCCCATAACCTTTTGGATTACAGGGGCTTGTCTTATTTAAGTTGGTAGCGGGAAGTGGATTTGAACCACTGACCTTCGGGTTATGAGCCCGACGAGCTACCAGGCTGCTCTATCCCGCGTCGCTTTGTCTCTCTCTGGTGGTTTCCAAAAACAAAACCCTAAAACCTTAACGATTAGAGGGTTTGCTTGAATTTGGTGGCGGGAAGTGGATTTGAACCACTGACCTTCGGGTTATGAGCCCGACGAGCTACCAGGCTGCTCTATCCCGCGTTGCTTTGTCTCTCTCTAATATAAACATATCTTTCTGAAAATTGCAACCCCTAAATCCAAAAAACTTTTTAGATGATGGGAGGGGTTGCTAAAATCGACTCAGAGTGTCGATCGCCCTAAAGCATCGAAACTTCGCCGACTACCTCCAAGCGCTTGAAGTCGCTGAGAGTCAGGTAAGTCTCCGAAAGAGTTTCGGCGATGGTCGGAGTAATCCACCCCAACTGCTTGAGCAAGTGAATCGCCACAGCAAATTGAGCGCGCTTTCCCCCATCGGTCACCTTAATTGCCAAGCCCATGCCTTCGCCAACGCGGCCAACGCACTGTACCCCTTCGGCGCCGGACTTGCTCACCAATTCCCCTTGAGTCAAGCGCATCAGTTCCGTGTCAAATTTGCCCTCACCGGCAACCATCATCGGGTGGTGAGTCATAGCGCGGACAATCCGCTCCATATCCACATTGTGACCGGAGGCTAACTGAGCGTACAAAGACGCCATTTGCCCCAACTGCAACAGATAGGTAGGAGCGCCGCAGTCGTCGCGAGCGCTGATAAACTCTTCGGCAGGCATTGCCAGCAAGTCAGCCACTTTGCCCAAAATAAGCTGCTGGACGGGATGTTTGCGGCGTAAATAAGTTTCCATAGGCCAGTGCAGTTGCTGACAGACAGCCAGCATTCCGGCGTGTTTGCCGGAGCAGTTGTATTGCAGGGCGCTCTTTTTGCCTTCGGGAATGGGGCATTGAAGTTTAGAGGGGTCAATGTCGCAGCGCCACAGGACGTTAAATACCTGGCGCGATTGCTCGATCGTACCTTGATGGGAACTGCAAATAATCGCTAAATCTCGATCGGTCAATTCGTAGCGTTCTAAAGTGCCAGTTCCCGTCACCGCCAAAGCTTGAAAAGGCTTGAGTGAAGAACGGACAAATGAGGCCGTTTCCGAGTTACCAGCAACGGACAGAACGCGCCCGCGGTTGTCGCAGACAGCGGCCTGGGCGCGGTGCTTCGATTCCACAATACCTTCGCGCAGCAGTGTGACTTCGAGTTCGGGAGCTTGGGTTCGTTTTCCCCTTGTCATATCAATTTTAGATTTTAGATTTTAGATTTTAGATTGAGGTCGGTGGAAGTTTTGAGTTGCGAGCTGCCAGTTACGAGTTATAAAGTTAATCTTTCTGCGATCGTTTCTGACTCATGCAGGGAGTGTGCACTTGTTGGCTGTGCGCGGCAATCTCAAAACTCAAAACTCCGTTGCCGAACCGATTACAAACAACTCCAAGTTAGTCCCCCGGCAACCAGCAATACTGTCAAACCATAAAATGTCTGCCGCAGACGCCTGAGAATTGGTTCTAGTTGGTAGTTAACAATCAACTGGTCTTGAAGCAAAACTTCCGGAGTTTTAGGCCAAGATTGACAATCGTACCAGCCAGACTCTTCGTAGACGACCGTGGGATTTGAAAGGCGCGATCGCACGTAGAACCAACCCAAGTAGAGTCGCAGCAAAGCTAATCCTAGAATAAAACTGGCACCTGCTGCAGCGCTGAGGACAAACTGAGCTGGATACTTGACAGGAGCAAAGCTAGAAGCAGCTATCGGCCCAGATACTAAGCAACTCCAAGCCCACACCCAAGCTAGTTTTGCCAAATATCCGGGCCAATTGAGTGTTACCCAGCTAAAAAACCAGGATTCTTTAAGTTCTTGGTATTCATTGATCGGTCGCTGTTCTTGCGGAACCGGACAAATAGAAACAGAAGCCTCTTTCACCTTAGCTATCCTCAGGGCGCGGTGGAAAACTCAATGCGTTCGGCGTGTCCCCAGAATGCTTCTAAATTGTAGAATTCGCGCTCTTGAGGCTTCAAAATGTGAATGATCGCGTCGCCGTAGTCCATGACGACCCAACTAGCGTCTGATAGCCCTTGTGTACGCAGTGGCAAGCGTTGCCACTCTTCTTCAACTTGGTCTGCTATCGCTTGGGAGATGGCTCGTACCTGCACGTTGGAAAATCCGGTGACGATCGCAAAGTAGTCTGCCAAATAGCATACTTCGGCCACCCGGAGCAATACAATATCTACTGCTTTGCGGTCTTCGGCTGCTTGGGCAACGGTCATGATCAGGCCGCGAGCTTCGTCTGGGGAGGTGCCGTCGGTTGTTGTAGACTGGGCCCTGGAGTATTCGAGTTGGGTTAGATCTGACATTAAGTGTTTAAGTTCCTAATTGATACGGTAAGGAAGAATGGGTGCGCTATTGGCTTTCGGTTGTTGGCAGTTTGAGACGGGAAATAGGAGTTAGGTTGAAGCCAAAAGTAAGGACAGGATTGCTGATAAATTTTACTTTTAACTTGTGATTTGTTCGATCGACTTCTGGGTCGAATTTCCTGTTTCGGGCGATCGAGCCATAAGCAGCGCCCAATTGCGGGTAAGTACGGTGCGGGGGTGGATGTAGCAGCGAGTTTCTAGCAAATATTTAAGAGAATAATCGCTAGTTTGCCACACGGCTGCATAAAGATTTTGCAAGCTTGCCTCGCGCAGTGCTTCTAGTTGGGCTGTGTTGCCGCGGCTCGGCTCTATGGTATCTGCTATGAATACGGTACAACTGAGCTGGCTCATGTTTGGTCTGCCGAGGGTGTGATTGGCGATTGCGTCCAATATTTCTCGATCGACCACCCCGAATTCGTCTCTGGCGACGATCGCGCTTGCGTCTGCGTGCAGCAAATGCGGGTGTGCTTCCAACACTGAGTCTAACTCTAAACCTTCCTTCTGAGCCATTTGCAGCAGCAGTTGAGGTTTGAAGTATTTTGCCAAATCGTGCAACAAACCGGCCGATCGGGCTTTTGCTTCGTCGAGGCCGTAATGGCGAGCCAAGTCACCTGCTACTTGTTCGACTCCGAGGATATGTTTGATGCGGGCAGCAGGAACGCGCTCAGAGAGCCAAGCTAGGACGATTTCGCGCGCGGGTGCAAGTGTCAAATATTAACTCCGAAATTGTGTGATCTACTATTTTTATTTTAGCGTTTTGTTTCGATCGGCTGCTTGTATGGGTTATTTGGTGTTTGGGGAAGTGCCGGCGCGGGCGATATTGGTAGGTGCTGCGGTGCTGCTGTTCGGGGTTGCGATCGGCACGAAACAGGGAAGGTGGAGAGTTTTGCAGATTTTATGGCGAGGCGATAGCGCGTAGGTTTACAGGCATAATATACTGTTTATTAAGTTAAGGTTGCGACTGCTTTATTCTAATATCATTAGGTAAAAACTTATCAATTTATTCATCAGAAAATGTCATTATCTCGCAGCAATGCACCACTAATCATGCGGTTGGTGACATCATTAAACACTTGGCGGATGACATCTTTGCGATCGCGCCCAGTTGCACTCTGAAGACTCCGCAAATAAGCGAACAAACCAGGGCTTTTTGTCCCGTCCCGCAGCGTTACTTCATCATTGTTAATGAATTCGAGCAAATCCTCGTCGCTCATCCCTTCATCATCAGCCGCCCAATCTCGCCAACGGTGGGGCGATTCAATCAGCGGTTTGTACTTATCAATTTTTCCCTGTAAAAAGGCTTCATCTTCTCTAACTTTTTCAGCATCATCTAATAGCTTGAGAAATAGAATCCAAGTGAATTGGGGCAAGCGGTCTAATTCCCCATTCATCCCCTTATCTTTCCGCATGATATCACGCGCAGACTAAATCACCCTGCCGAGGCGCTGGGCAGTGGTGACGGGTTTATTGGTTTGAGATGTAGTGCGTTTGGGCATTTCAATAAAAAATCAAATAATGTTACTTGCAGAAAAACTTGTTGAAACATTTTAATTCATTACGGATACAGAAGCTTTTTAAGTTCTTCAACGGCCTCCATTAAGTGTTGCATTCCTCCAAAAGTTTCCTCTGGATTGTATCCTGTAAATTGCTGATGTGTATGAATTGAACGCTGAACATTTAAAGCTGCATATCCTTCTCTTTTATATATTTCTATAAATATTTCTAAAATTTCTCTTTGTTGTGCGTTATAAGGCTCTAAAAATTTTTCTTTCCCTAAACCTAATTGATTTACTCGATCCTCATAGCTCAATCCGGGATCATTTATAAAACCAAGGGGTTCTATAAAAGCAAATTTTCCTGACTTACTACTTCCAGTCTTAACAGCATATAAAATTCGTCGTCTACCTCTTTCCCCGCTTAGGGTTTCCCAAGAGATTTCTTCCAAATCTATTGTTATATCAGAAATAATTTCAGTATCCAATTCATATAAGCAATCTCCTTTACTTATCAGAATAACATCTTTCCTTTCATCGCCGCTATCATTGTATACATCATTACAAGAGTAGCAAAGTTTAAAACTTAATGCTAGTTTTTGAGCGTTTTCTGTGATAAATGGCGAAACTGAGGATCTTTCAGTTACCAGGTCAGTAATTTGAAATGTAAGTTGAGGGTCATCAAGTAAATCTTGCCTTAATTGACTATTGATAAGTCCATCAATTTTTAGAATAAGATTTAAATCGTCAATTCGTGGTAAGTCTTTTTGAATAACTTTGAGGCATGATGCCATATCAGGATAAATATAAACAATTCCTCCTAGTTTATTACACTCAACTTTTAAGTTTTTTACAAGGGTATTTATTTGGGGGTTCCCCTCTTGATAAAAAGCGCCATCTTTTGTGACAAAGTGCACTATGTATGAATTCAGTAATTCTAAAATTGCCTCCCAAATAGCAGAATCTTTAAACTGTTGATTTTTATGATTGGGTGCCGTTTTAGCGTTAATTCTTTTTAGCGCTGATTGAGCGTGTTCCCATGTAAAATCAACTCTATGAAATAACGAATCTAGTTCTGTGATTCTTGCCTGAACAGCGGATTTTATTTCAGCTTCATCGGGGAGTTTGTAGGGATAGTCAGACCTCATAATTACTGAAATGCTTTTTAAATTTTTATTTATTTCTTCAGTCGCTTTTACTCCTTTTGAAATTGTATTTCTAGTAATTTCCTCTTCAAGAACTGAAGGCAAGCCTATTTTACCATTTATTTTTTTTAGAATATAAATCAACGCCGACCCCATAGGACTTCTCAGCAAAAGATTAGAGTCTTGCAACCATATATTTGCATCAATTACCACACAAATTGGTTTTTGTTCTGCTGACATAACAACCTCTTTCAGTTTTCCTAAGCCGAATACAACAAAGTTTGCAACTAATCTACCGCCTGCTTCAATTTATCTCTCCCCCCAAATTTAGCGGCAATTTCCCGCACATTGCCATATTTCTCAACCGCTTTCACCTTCAGAGATGCTGGCATTATCAACTGCTGCGGCCCACCTTGAGCGTAACCGTCAAGCAGAATTTCCAGGATTGCCCTAGCATCAGCGCCGTATTGGTCAAAAGAGTCTTTTTTCTGACGTTTTAGCCGTTCTACTCGTTGCTGGCAAGTCATCATCGGCACGTTAAACGCAATCTGACACAGTAAATCAAAGGGGTCTGCGTCCGGCTGATTGGTAACGGTTTTCAAGTCCTCAAAGTCAATGCCTCGGTCTGCTAACTGGTCAATAATCTGCGATCGCTCCTCTGGATTTACCCACTGCTGCTGAATTTCCAGGGCAGATCGGTAGAGGATACGGACTTGTTCTTTGGTATAGTCTACCAGCTTGAAGGAACGAAGCCGATTGCCGTAGGGGTCGAGCTCATAGACCACTTCGCCGATGACTTCGCACTGACCCCCATCAAAGTAATATTTGCGGGGTGGTGTGTCGTCATCATTAGGGCCCGTAAGCTTTACACTCAATTTGAATTAGGACAAGGTATCCCGCTCTTATTAATGCTGAGCATTATTATCCCACCTCGACTGCATTAAGGCATGGATTTAACATCTCTTAACTCCCATCATTTGCCAGGGCGAGTGAAATGACGCTATAAATTTTTGTCTCTCATCAAACTGTGGCAAATTCTGTCAAAGGTCTTTTGCTAGGATGATGAAACCCCAAAACAATATCGCCCTTATAAATTCCTGCTGCTAGTAAATCATCAACTACGCACAAATCAGTCCAATCTTCTTCCACCCAAATTTTACCATCTTTAATCCGAAGATACATCGTAATATGGCGGAGCCGTTTTTTGCCATCCCAGCCCGAACGAAACCAGAGATATTGATCTCGTTCTTCGTCAAATGCTAGACGATGCTCTGGCTCTAATTCATCTAGTGCGATCGCCCCTTTGACGGTCATTTCATAATATCCAGTCAATATTTGTTTAATTGTATTGCGATAGTATTCTAATTTATCCATTGCAGAATTTCCTCCTTTGCCATTTCCACTACCATTAACAAAACCTGATTTTCATTAGTAATTACTTGGATAGACTTGCGTTTAAAAAAATCTTGGTATACGATATCATCAATTGCCAAATAGAGCCTGTATTCTGGAGCCGTGAGTTGAATCAGATTTCGGTAGACAATGTATTGACCGAGTGCGCCGTGAAAATCATACATTAGCGATCGCCCAATAAAGCTCTTAATTTCAACAACTATTTTTTGTCCTTGGCGTTCTGCGGCGATCGGCTTTTCTGCGGCTAGATCGGCATATAACTCGGCATCCTCATATTTTATGAAGTACGGGTCAGCCGTAATTGTCCAACCATCTTTTAGCAGGGAATTTTTAACTGCATGGTGATAGGTGTCTTTGGCAGGCATTGTAAAAACAGTTAAATATTACTCGAGCTTTAAATACAGTAAATACATTATAACTCTTAAGAGTCAGTTTCACCCAGAAACAAATAACGGTCGGTACTCACTAACCTAATTATCAGATTATTTCGGCAAAGGCTCCAATATTTTCTCACCATGACTCGCTGCCACCGCCGCAAATAAAGCTTCATAATGATTCAAAGCTTCCTCAAATCCGTAATTCTCCACAGCATAATTTCTGCCTTGCTCGCCCAACGCATCCACCTTAGCAGGGTGCAAGTACAAATCCTCAACAGCATCAGCCAAAGCCTGCGAATCTTCAGGCCCTACCACCACCCCGCCACCGCTTTGCTGCACTGCTTTATGGGCTGTACCAGTTTCTGGAACCGAAGCCAAAATTGCCCGACCGCTGGCTAGAATTACTTGAATTTTTGAAGGCATATTGAAGTTAGTAACGCGGCGCTTTTGTACGACTAAACTAACATCAGCAGCAGCCAACAATTCGGGCAATTTTTCTCGCGGTTCAAATGGTAGCAGCATTACATTATTAGCTTTGTAAGTTTCGCAATCTTGTTGTAAGCGCCCCAGTGCTGTTGATTCCCCCACAATTACAAAAGCGATTTCGGGTATGTGTTTCAAACGAGCCGCTGCTTGAACAACTGTTTGCAAGCCTTGAGTGAGGGCAATATTGCCAGCATAGAGAACGACAAATTTGCCATTGAGTTTGTGAGTTTCTCGAAATGAGTTATTTTCCTTGGGTAAGGGGCGAATGAAATTAATATCAACCCAATTGGGAACGCAAACTATTTTTTCCCGGGGTACTCCCTGAGAGCGCAATTTTTTCTCAAAACCCCTGTCGATGACGCTGACTTGGCTGGCTGTGCTGTAGGCAAATTTTTCTAAGGCGTCAGCAATCCGAATTAGCAGTCCGTTTTTTTTGACCAAGCCGACGCGCACGGCTGCTTCTGAGACGATATCCTGAACGTTGAGGACGATCGGACAAGCGCGCATCCAGGCGTAAAAGGCGACAGGGACGCAAATCGGTAAAGGGGGCATTGTCGAGAAAATCACGTCTGGACGCCAGCCTCTGAAGGCTTGGACGGCGCTAGAGGCGACAAAACTGCCGTCTAGCAAAAGTCGGTCTAGCAGGCTGGGGTGGGGGCCGTTGACGCGCAGATAGCTGCGCTGAATTGTGACGCCTTTGTGTTCTTCGGTGAGGTAAAATTTGCCCTCATATTGCGGATAAATCCGGCGCTGGGGATAGTTGGGCATTCCTGTGACTACTCGGACTTGGTGACCGCGCTTGACTAGGCCTTGCGCTAGTTCTGTCATTAGGGGGGCAATCCCGATCGGCTCGGGATAGTAGTTATAGGAATAAATTAGAATACGCATAATATTTATGAAGCAAATTGTCCTGCAGCCGCGTGCGTCGAGCCTGCACCCCTTGAATTGCAGAGGATGTGGTTGGGTTCCCAGTAGCACAACAGGGGGCGACGTTAGGACCTTCCACTCCTTGCGAAATAAGCCGCCCGGACCGGGCGGGTATCGCGCCCTCAGGTAATGTTTTTGCGCATTACCAGGCAGTTGCGGAGATCATCGGTACGGATATACCGAAGGTCGTCGGTGAGCTTGTACATGAACACCAGTCCCCTTCCTCCTTCATTCTCCGGATCGTGCTGCTGTTCCATGATCGAGTGCAGCTTTGCTTCTAATTTGAAGGGTTGACCCCTGTCCCAAATCCTAATTTCTAAGTAATCGGCAAACACTTTTACCTCAAGGTCTATCAGCGTCGCCTGGGGCAAGTTCTGGTGAGCGTGGCGGACAACGTTTGTAAAGCCTTCGGTGATTATCAGGCCGCACTGCCACCGGAAATCCGCTGGCAGTGCGGGCAAAACGATATTCTCCAACCATTCCAAAACGGATGTTAAAGCCTTCATGTCTGTTTCAACCTGAAGGTGCCACTCGGCCTTTGGTTGCTTGTCTTTCATCTTTCTTCTCCCTGGTAGGCCCCCACCACCGCTGTAATCAGCGCCGGAGGGAGAGAAAAAGGAGGGCAAGGTCTTGGCAACATATTAGTTAAGTCAAGCTTGAGTGGAAGAAGCCCGTTTTGCCTCAAGGTGAGCATTCCTTTCGCACCATTTACTCGCACAGCAAATGAGAGACTTCCGATACTGTAATCCGCCTCGGTAGGGCGTTTAATTGACACTCTCCGACCTCAAAGAACGGAGATTCTTAAGAAACTACCAAAAGGTAATTCTTAAAGGCGGTGTCAAGACGCCTCCTTACGTTCAAAACAACTACCTTTCGGTGCTGTAATTACGCTTACTTTTGGTTTATGCTTTCGTTGGCAATGCGTCAACACTAGCCAGTTCGGTACGCTCATCATCCTGCCTTTACTTACCTGTACCAAGCGTCTTAATCAGGGATGCTGGCAGTGTCTTACTGGTCGGGATTTAACCGTTACTCTTGATGATTCATCGCCTAGTTGATACGCCTAGTTGTTAGACACACTAACTATGACATAGATCACTCGAAGCGATCCGTGCTGCTATTGCGTTTGATCAAGAGCTTGAAATACCGGGGTTTGCGCGTGACGCCTGAGAGGGAAAATTCCCGAGTCAGCTTGCGAGGCAGTGATTTGAGCTTCGACCATGTTAGCAGTCGGTACTTTTCTGAACACAGGTGAGTTCTTCTCGTCCGGGAAAATGATGGTGGGCTGATGCGAGTACGACCTCGAACTCGCAAATTGCTAATTATTAATGCCCTGATTGCAGAGTTAGCAACTAGCTGCGCATTTTCTTCGGCGTGAATTTTAACACTTAATGCTAACGTAGGTATCGCTAGCGATCGCCTGCTTGAATAAGTATCGAGTTCGACTTCCCGCCGCCCATCGGCAACAGCACCTGAAAATTCAGCCGTGGGTTGTTGAGGGATTCTACACAGCGCCGCTATTTTTGTTAAACAGGACTGTTATGGTTTTAACAATTAGTTTCAAGTCATACATCAGGCTCCAGTTTTGTTGGTATTTTAAATCTAAACGGATGACATCTTCAAAATCCCGGACTTTAGAGCGACCGTTGACTTGCCATTCGCCGGTCATCCCAGGCTTGACATCCAAACGCTGCCACTGAGGGACTTCGTAGCGCTCAACTTCGTCTGGGGTAGGCGGTCTGGTGCCGACTAGACTCATATCGCCTTTGAGCACGTTCCAAAACTGCGGCAGTTCGTCGAGACTGGTTTTGCGCAATATGCGCCCGACTTTGGTAATCCGCGGGTCGTTGTCATTTTTGAAAAATGCGCCAGAAGCTTGGTTTTTGATTTGGGCTTTCATGGCTTCGGCGTTGGTACACATCGATCGAAATTTCCAAATCCGAAATTGTCTGCCCATCCAGCCACAGCGGGTTTGACCGAAAAATATCGGGCCTGGATCGTTGATAGTGATTGCTGCAGCTATTGGTACAAGCAAAATTCCTGTAATCATCAAACCGACTATTGCCCCAACGATGTCTATCAGCCGCTTCACCCACGATTGCACTGAAGGGTGGGTCATCGGTAGCTGAGTGTCCGAGTGGTCGATCTCTGTGGGAGTTGAGGTTGCAGAAGGCTGCTCGATCGTCAGCACTTGATCTAGGCTGGTGAGAGCAAATACTGCCATCACCTGCGGCTTGAGGCTTCGGAGCACCAAGTCGCTGCCGCGCTGTTTGGCAAATTTCAGATTGCTGACTAAAGCACCGATCCCGCTACTGTCGATGAATGTCGTCTGACTGAAGTCTAGGACAATTTTGTTGGGAACGGTGCTTCCCGAGAAAAGTTGCTGGCAGGTTGTCTTGAAGTTTACGGCTTCAAGTACGCTCAAGCGCACGGGTATGTGAACGGAGGGAATCTCGTCCAAGTACGTAACCCGAAAATCTGCCTCTGGGGTTTGGCTGACCATGAAGTCCTGGTTTCAAATTTCAAGCTGATGTCTTTAGCCTATTGTGTCTTAGCAGCTCCACCTTTACCAAATATTATGGTTAACAAAAAGGCTAGCTTTATACAAAATTTACAAAAATGCCTTAAAACTGTGCCGCCGAGCGTGATCTCAAAGGCAAGGGTAGACTTAAGTTTACCAGTCCCAGTTTTGACCCAAAGATTTTTAAACGCAGCCGCGGCCAAACTTTCACTACATCGGCCTCAAGATTTTTGTGGAGGGGGGCCGATTAATCTTGTCGTTAATAATTGGAGTGCCCCTCTTGCCGCGGATAGCCACCGCAGTTAACAGTTAACAGCTAACACAGAAGTCAACAGTTAACCGTTAACTGGAAAACCCCCGTACCAAGCGTCGGGGGATGAGGTTAAGAATTGTAGACGTTTTCTGACTGGGAGGTTTCGCGGGTGATGGGTTTGACTTTGGCTTTGGCTTTGGCGGCGTTGCGTTTGAGGGCCTGGAGACGAGCTTCGTATTTAGCCCGCTGCTGTTTTTTGGAGGTTTGCTCGATTAAGGTTTTTAAGGCGCTACCGAGGCTTTTGTAGGCGTTTGGGAGAGTGTAGCCGAAGCGGGTGGCTAGGGCGAGGGCTTTTTCGTCGGCGTCTACTGCTTCTTTTAAACTTTTCTCTCCGTTGTTTTTTTGGTAAAGTCTCCAGCCGGAGACGCCGCACAGGGATAGGGCCAGTAACAGCAGCAAGCCGTCTTGCACCCACAGTTCGCCGACGGCGCCGCCTAAACCAATGGCGAGGGCTGCCATTTCCCAACCGTCTCTGGGGATGGTGTCGTTTTGGATTCTAGCGACTTCGTGCCAAAATAGGAGGTTGCGCTGATCCATTGCTAGCTGTTCCCAGCGGATCAGGTCTATTTGGATTTCTACCTGGTCTTTGCCTATTTCTTCGCTGCGGATCAGCGTAGGATTAACTTCTATTGTTTTTTCTACTGTTACCCAACTTTGGAGTTCTGGGGGCAGTATGTTTTTCAAGCGCCGGATCTCACTCATCTCGGCTCTTGCTGTAGAGGTTGCATAGGATGTCATAGCTCCGGCCTATTGATTTTCCAAAGGTTAATATGTGTCTATTTCTGGAGTATAGCAAACCTTTAATCAAAATCTCGAAGAGCAACGGGGGTCGATCGACCAATATAGCAGTCCTAAATGAGTCGCAAAATTGTATAAATTATAATAATTAGGGAGTATAATAATACTTGTATACTGGAAATCGGCAAAAAAGCAATATGTCTGAGCAACACTATTTACAAGAATTAAGTGATTTTATAGAT